>JANMEO010000225.1:0-8598 GCA_031376995.1 Burkholderiales bacterium | reverse complement strand
GCTCGGGTCGGCTGCCACAATGGCGTCACAGCCGATGATCAAATCGGCTTCGCTGGTGCCCACTTTGGTGGTGTGAATGGTTTCTCGATGGGCGGAAATCTGGATATGGCTCCAGGTAGCGCCGCCTTTTTGGGCCAAGCCAGCAGCATCTTGGGTGACCACACCCTTGCCTTCGATGTGGGCCGCCATGCCCAGCAACTGGCCCATGGTGATCACACCCGTGCCACCGATGCCTGCCACCACAATGCCCCAAGGGTGCTCAGCCTCAGGCAGCGTCGGGTCGGGCAAAGACCCCAAAGCGCTCAAGGCTGGCGCCGGACGCTCAGGGGCGGCACGCCTGAGTTGCCCGCCTTCGATCGTGACAAAACTCGGGCAAAAGCCATTGAGGCAAGAATAGTCTTTGTTGCAACTGTTTTGATTGATCGTGCGCTTGCGCCCAAACTCAGTCTCTAGAGGCTCGACGCTGAGGCAATTGCTGGCCACTGAGCAATCACCACAACCCTCACACACGGCGGCATTGATCAACACCCGCTTGGCTGGATCAATGAGTTTGCCGCGTTTGCGGCGGCGCCGCTTTTCAGTGGCGCAGGTTTGGTCATAAATGATGATGCTGCAGCCGCGAACCTCGCGCAGCCCTTTTTGAATGGCATCGAGCAAGTCGCGGTGGTGCACGATCACGCCGGGTGCCAGGCCCACAACGGGGTCTTGCAGGGCTGGATCATCATATTTTTCGGGCTCGTCAGTGACCACGACAATGTGTTTGACACCCTCAGCCTGCAACTCCCGCGTCATGGCAGGCACGCCCATGCCGCCTTCCACCGGCTGCCCGCCCGTCATGGCCACCGCATCGTTGAACAATATTTTGTAGGTGATGTTGACCTTGGCGGCAATGCTTTGCCGAATCGCCAGCAAGCCCGAGTGGTAGTAGGTGCCGTCGCCAAGGTTGGTGAAAATGTGCTTGTCTGTGGTGAAGGGGGCCTGCCCCACCCAAGTGACCCCTTCACCGCCCATTTGCGTGAAGGTGCAGGTTTCACGGTCCATCCAAAGCACCATGTAGTGGCAGCCAATGCCTCCGGTGGCCCGCGAGCCCTCAGGCACTTGGGTCGAGGTGTTGTGTGGGCAACCGCTGCAAAACCAAGGCATTCGCTCGGTCGCGGCTTTTCCGTTGACGTTCAAGACCTCAAGGCTGCGTTCTTTGGCCTCAATGATGGCCACCCGTGCCGCCATCCGCTGGCGCGTGTCCTCGTCGACGCCCAGTCGGGTGAGTCGCTGAGCAATGGCCTTGGCAATGATCGAAGGGTTCAGGTCGGCCTGGGCGCGCAGCAGCCAGTTTTGGCTGGGGTTGGGGCGCGACCATTCGCCACCGGTGTGGTCATTGTCGGCCTCGTCAAACTTGCCCAGCACGTTGGGGCGTACATCGGCGCGCCAGTTGTAGAGCTCTTCTTTGAGCTGATACTCGATCACTTGGCGCTTTTCTTCGACCACCAAAATCTCTTGCAGGCCTTGCGCAAACTCGCGGGTGATGCTGGCCTCGAGCGGCCACACCACGTTGACCTTGTGCAAGCGCACGCCCAGCCGGTGACAATCGGCATCCGTGAGCCCCAAATCATGCAAAGCTTGCCGGGTGTCGTTATAGGCCTTGCCGCTGGCGATCAAGCCGAAGCGGTCTACGGGCCCCGACAGCACATCATGGTTGAGCTTGTTGGCGCGCACATAGGCCAGAGCGGCATACCATTTGTGGTCCATCAAGCGGGCTTCTTGCGCCAACGGGGCATCAGGCCATCGAATGTGCAGCCCGCCTTCGGGCATGGGAAAGTCTTGCGGCAAGACAATGTTGACCCGGTCGGGGTCAACACACACACTGCTGGCTGACTCGATGATCTCTTGGATGGTTTTCATGCCGACCCACACGCCAGCAAAGCGGCTCATGGCAAAGGCATGCAGGCCCATGTCGAGAATATCTTGCACGCTAGAGGGGAAAAAAACCGGCAGCCCGCAGGCTTTAAAAATATGATCACTTTGATGGGCTGCGGTGCTGCTTTTGGCAATGTGGTCGTCACCAGCAATGGCAATCACCCCGCCGTGGCGGGCCGTGCCGGCCATGTTGGCATGCTTGAACACATCGGCACAGCGGTCAGCGCCAGGGCCTTTGCCGTACCACATGCCAAACACGCCATCAAACTTGTTGGCCTGGGGATACAAGTCAAGTTGCTGCGTGCCCCATACCGCCGTGGCGCCGAGTTCTTCGTTCACGCCGGGTTGAAAGACGATATCCTGCGCGGCCAAATGCTTCTTGGCTGCCCAAAGGGCCTGATCATAGGTACCCAAGGGTGAGCCCCGATAACCACTGATGAACCCAGCAGTTTTCAAGCCCACGAGGGCGTCACGCTGACGTTGCAGCATGGGCAAGCGCACCAGCGCATGCACGCCACTCATGAAGGCTTGGCCACGGCCTAGCACATACTTATCATCCAACGTGACACGCTCAAGCGCGATACGGATGGCTTCAGGCAGGGGGGCGTTCATGAGGCGGGTGCTCCGAAAGGCAAGTCTCAACGGCTGTACGACACGCGCCCGCCCCAGCTAGCTGGCGGAGTTGCTTAAGCAGTTTATACCGATCTTCAGGGTGGATGAGCTGATACGTTGGTGCGTTGGTACCGATCCAACCTAAAGATGGGTATCTTTTCGCCTCCATTCGCCTTAACTTCACGATTGCACCAAAGTAGTCTCGCCATACCCTTACGTACCCATCTCAGCCGCGCCAACCCCTCAACTCACCACGCCAACCCAGACGAAGCACAACCACCAGCCTCCAATGCACCAATTAATAGGAGCGAAGCCACCGGCCATGGTGCAGGAAACAGAACGGTGGAACCTCCTCGGCCCCAGCGGCCTCGACAATGGCCACAGTCACTGAGTCGCCTCGGGTTAGGCAACCCGCTATTCAAGACTGGATCAGGGAAACTGATGGGGTTCCCTATCGATGATCGTCGCAGTGATATCCAATCTCGAATCGAGGGGTATATATGTCTCCCGGAGTGGTCTTTGCGGAATTCAGGAACCAGCTGAGCCTGAGTAGGAAGGCGATCGTTTTGTTCGGAGATTTGCGCTAGATGTTTGACACTCGGGGCTGCCTCAAGTCTCAGGCCTTATACCCATCGACCCGGCATCTTCAGTTCCGAGGGGTATATACAGCGCCCAGAACATGATAGGCCCAAATGCCACGGGCACAATCAGTAGACGCCCGATATCACAGGTTTGCCCGAGTCTTGCCTGCACCGAAAATCGATGTCTTGAAGAAGCATCGAGAGTAGAAATAAAAATGGCCGATCACTGGATCGGCCATTTTTATCATCCCAACGATCAGGCAAAAAAGCATGACGGTAGGCTGGGGAATGTGGTTGCGGGGGCAGGATTTGAACCTACGACCTTTGGGTTATGAGCCCAACGAGCTACCAGACTGCTCCACCCCGCGACTGGAGTTCTCTAGTGTAGCAGTTTTTCGTTTCAGCCGTTTTTTTGATTTTGATGGTGTGCTGTCAAAGCACGTTCAGTGTCGAACAGCATGAACTTGAGAGCGCCGGTTTCGAAGCGCAAGCTAGGCGCGGCAGAGTGCACAATGTTTTCTTGGCTGCTGAAATCTGCGCTGGCAAGACCCCTCTTTTCGATTCAGCTACCGCTGTGGCCGTCGATATCCTTGCAACAGGCGATGCCTTAGCGAATGGTTTGAATCGGAGTGTTTATGCGCAATACCCTACCCCCTTCTTTTTTCCCCCAACGCGGCGCGAAGTCTAAAGTGACGCCTTATAGCGATGCCATCGAATGGGAAGAACTGCCTTCTTTGTCAGACACGCTCGATCGTCGCTTGGTCAATCCAGAGGTCGGGCAAAAACGCCAGATTGTTG
This sequence comes from Burkholderiales bacterium, assembly GCA_031376995.1. Taxonomy (GTDB): domain Bacteria; phylum Pseudomonadota; class Gammaproteobacteria; order Burkholderiales; family Burkholderiaceae_C; genus CANHBY01. The sequence continues at coordinate 4,693 of JANMEO010000225.1, read as the reverse complement.
CGCCCTCGGTCTTGGGTGCGGCTTGGGATCACACGATGCCCGCTGACTTTGACAACTTGCCTCCCCCCAACCCGTTTCGTGAAACGCTGCAGGGCCTCTCGACGCGAGAGGTGTATGAGCCTGATATTTTTCGCCACTTCTTTGGCAATGACAACCTCAAGAGTTAAAGGTCTGGGCCTCAGTCGCTCTAACCTAGCCAGGCAGCTTCAGCTTTGTGGGGCGTAAACAATCTTCCAAGCGGCCGAGGCTGCAATTCGTCCCTCGTCACAAGGCACCACCCACACTTCGACGGCACTGTCAGGATGATGCAGGGCCATGGGGGTTTTGCTGCAGTCACTCGCATTGCGCTCGTCATTCAAGCGCAGGCCTAAAAATCTCAATCGGCGCACCCACACGGATCGAAGTTCAGCGTCGTTGACGCCTAAAGTGCCTGTGAACGCCAACAGGTCAATGCCCCCCATGATGGTGATCAGGCCGCCCGCTTCACGCAGGCAGCGGTGAATGAACAAGTCGACGGCCAATCGGGCTTGGGGGAGATCACTGCTGCGCAGGGTGTTCATGTTGCTTGAGAAACCAGACACGCCCAAGAGCCCGCTCTGGGTGTAGAGCAAATGCTCGAGCTGCTCGAGTGTCCAGCCCTGGCGCAGCAGATGCAACACCACCCCGACATCCATGCTGCCGCTGCGTGTGCCCATCATCAGGCCGTCAAGCGCAGAAAAGCCCATGCTGGTGCCAATGCTGCGTCCGCCAGCGGTGGCGCACAGGCTAGAGCCGGCGCCCAGGTTGGCCAGCAAGGCACGCCCCCGGATGGCCGCAGTGTGGCGGTGAAGACTGTGCACCAGATACTCAAAGCACAGGCCATGAGATCCGTAGCGTCGAATCCCCTGATCATCCAGCGACTCAGGCAACGCCAGCCGCCTCTCAAGCTCGGGCATGGTGGCGTGAAACGCCGTGTCAAAGCAGCCAATCTGGGGCAGCTTGGGCCATTGTTGACGTGCAGCACGAACGCCAGCCAGATTGTGGCCTTGGTGCAGCGGGGCAAAGGACTCTAAGCACACAAGGTCTTGCATGGCCTCGTCGTCGAGGACGATCGGCTCGACGAAACCATCACCCCCATGAACAATACGGTGCGACACTGCGACCAGCGACATGCGCTTAGGAAGGCTTTTGCGCAGGGCTTGCATGGCCACGTCCAATGGGTCAGTGTCTGGCGTTTCAACCTGCAAGCGCACAGGCAGACCCCGTCCAACGCGCAAAAACAGTTGGCTATTGTCCAGCCCTTCGATCATGCCTGTATATAAAGCACGCTCAGCGTTTTCTTTGAACACACTGAACTTCAAGCACCGAGCGCCGGTGTTCAATACCAGCACAATGGGCGTGAAGCTCTCTGCACAAGAGGTTGGTATATCAGCAACAGCAGGGCGATCAATAACAAACATTTTCAACCTACAAGGGGCAATTGGACAAGGCCGGGCGTCTCTGAGTTCGCACACACCAGAGGCTCACACTGTCACCCAATGGGCTTGCATGTGGCGACAAAGGATGAGTGAATGGATCAAGGGATCGAAAGGACTTGAGACCACGATTTTGGCATTGGGGACATTGGGGCAATGATGCAGCAATGCTGGTGCTCTAAGCACAGCTAGAGTTAAATCCACCCCCGATCCGAAGGGGATTCCCCCCCGAGACAGGGGGGTGATTTGGAGAAGGCGCTCATTTTGCGGGCTGGCCAAGAATGGGTCGCGATTCAGGCCCTTGGCTATGATGCTGGGTTGGCATTTCAAACACAGTTGATGCCCTCCACCCCCAAGCGCCTTTCATACCGACAACAACCGACAACTTAGGTTGGCCGAGGTTGCCCCCTTATGCCTCAAAATACTCCTCGTGCAGCTGATCGCCCAATGATTCGTCTGCGAGGCGCCCGCACGCACAACCTGAAAAATATTGATCTCGATATCCCACGCAACCAGCTGGTCGTGATCACCGGGCTCAGCGGCTCGGGAAAATCCAGCTTGGCGTTTGACACGCTGTATGCCGAGGGGCATCGCCGCTATGTCGAGAGCTTGTCGGCTTACGCACGGCAGTTTTTACAGCTCATGGACAAGCCCGATGTGGACAGCATCGAGGGCTTGTCTCCCGCGATCAGCATTGAGCAAAAAGCCACCAGCCACAATCCGCGCTCTACCGTGGGAACGGTCACGGAGATTCATGACCACCTGCGCCTGCTTTATGCCCGTGCTGGGACCCCCTTTTGCCCAGACCACCGCTCTGTGGCCCTGCAGGCTCAAAGCGTGAGCCAGATGGTAGATGCTGTGCTGAGTTTACCTGTGGAGACTAAGCTCATGATTTTGGCGCCTGTGGTGCGTGAGCGCAAGGGCGAGTTTGCAGACTGGTTTGCCGGCCTGCAAGCCCAAGGCTATGTGCGTTTCCGCGTTAATGGCCAGGTGTTTGATGCAGGTGTCATCCCATCACTCAAAAAAAATGACAAGCACAACCTTGACGTCGTGATTGATCGCGTCAAGATCAACCCCGAGAACGCTGCTTTAAGGCAGCGCTTGGCCGAGAGTTTTGAGGCGGCCTTGGGGCTGGCGGATGGCCGTGCTCTGGCACTCGAGATGGACACTGGCACCGCACATTGGTTTTCTAGCCGTTTTGCGTGTGCCATTTGCAACTACAGCTTGAGTGAGCTTGAGCCTCGATTGTTCTCGTTCAACTCCCCCATGGGCGCGTGCCCGGGTTGTGATGGCCTGGGCCATGTGACCGTGTTTGATCCGCAGCGCGTGGTGGCTTTCCCCTCACTCAGCCTGGCCAGTGGTGCAATCAAGGGCTGGGACCGTCGCAACCCCGATGCATTCTCGATGCTTGAAGCGCTGGCCAAACATCTGGGTATTGATCTGGATACGCCTTTTGAAGACCTGCCCGAAGCAGCGCGACAGGTGGTGCTGTTTGGATCGGGCCAAACCGAAATCTTGTTCACCTACGCCATGCACACGCCTGCGACTGAGGGCAAGCAAAAGCAGCGCAGCGTCAAGCGGTCACACCCTTTTGAAGGGATTTTGCCCAGTTTTGCGCGTCGTCTGCTAGAGGCTGAATCGGGTGCCGCACGTGACGAACTCAGGCGCTATCAAAGCGTGCAAACGTGCCCCAGCTGCGAGGGCAGTCGATTGCGCAAAGAAGCGCGGCATGTGTTTTTGCACGCGCAGGGTGAGGGCTCTGGCGAGCCCATTTATCACGTTGCACGCCTGACACTGGGTGAGTGTTTGCGCTACTTTCAGGGGTTGATTTTGCGTGGCTCTAAGGCTGAGATTGCAGCCAAAGTGATCCAAGAAATTCTCTCGCGCTTGCAATTTTTGAATGACGTAGGCCTGAGCTATTTGAGCCTGGAGCGTCAGGCAGACACCCTCAGTGGCGGCGAAGCCCAGCGCATTCGATTGGCCAGCCAAATTGGCTCTGGGCTCACCGGGGTCATGTACGTACTGGATGAGCCTAGCATCGGGCTGCACCAGCGTGATAACGAGCGTTTAATCGACACCTTGCGGCATCTGCGCGATATCGGCAACTCGGTGCTGGTGGTTGAGCATGATGAGGACGCCATCCGTGCCGCCGATCATGTCATTGACATGGGCCCTGGGGCAGGGGTTCATGGCGGGCGCGTCTTGGCACAGGGCACCCCTGCACACATCATGAACGACCCTGCTTCGATCACAGGCCTTTACCTCAGCGGTCGTTTGCGCATTCAGATTCCCCAACGCCGCCGTGCACCGGTGCACGCGGCAGTGACAGACATCACAGGCTGGCTGCGTGTGACGGGTGCACGGGGCCATAACCTGCGCCAGGTGACGGTTGACTTCCCCTTGGGCTTGCTGACTTGCGTGACGGGGGTGTCGGGCTCAGGCAAAAGCACCCTGGTCAATGACACGCTTTATGCTGAGGTGGCACGAAGGCTTTACAACAGCACCACCCAAGCCGAGCCTTTTGACGAGATTCTGGGTCTTGAAGCGCTGGACAAAGTCATCAACGTCGATCAAAGCCCCATTGGCCGCACGCCGCGCAGCAACCCCGCCACCTATACGGGCCTGTTCACACCAGTGCGGGAGCTGTTTGCCGAGATGCCTATGGCACGCGAGCGAGGCTATGGCCCTGGCCGATTTGGCTTCAACGTGGCAGGGGGGCGTTGCGAAGCCTGCCAGGGCGATGGAATGATCAAGGTTGAGATGCATTTTTTGCCTGATGTCTACGTGCCCTGCGATGTGTGCCAAGGGCAGCGCTACAACCGCGAGACCTTGGAGGTTGTCTACCGCGGTCACAACATCCACCAAGTGCTGGGTATGACGGTGGAAGATGCGGCCCAGTTTTTCAGTGCCCAACCCAGTTTGGCGCGCAAACTGCAAACCTTGCTGGACGTTGGCTTGGGCTATATACGCCTGGGCCAAAGTGCCACCACCTTGAGCGGTGGCGAGGCGCAGCGCGTCAAGCTGGCGCTAGAGCTGAGCAAACGCGACACCGGCCGAACGCTCTATATTTTGGACGAGCCCACGACCGGACTGCATTTTGCTGACATCGCGCTGTTGCTCAAGGTGCTGCATCAGTTGCGCAACGCTGGCAACACAGTGGTGGTGATTGAACACTATCTGGACGTCATCAAAACTGCCGACTGGTTGATTGACATGGGCCCAGAGGGGGGAGCGGGTGG
>JANMEO010000223.1:0-4963 GCA_031376995.1 Burkholderiales bacterium | reverse complement strand
GGAACTGAAGATGCCGGATCGCTGAGCCGTTTTGAAAACGGATCTGCAGCGTTGTAAATGCTCGCGATACCAAATGGTATCGCTGTGCTTTACGCCTTGCATCTCCATTCTCAAAACGACCCATCAACCCAGCATCTTCAGTTCCGAGGGGTATATTTTAGAGGCCTGTTGAGCTTGCTCTCTGACGCTGATACGCCATCGAGCTCTGGCTCTGCTCTGGCTCTGCGCTGCCCTGGCCCTCTCGCTCTTGGGCCAACCAATGAAGCACAGGGAGGGTGCCTGGCAAAACAGGCTCAACATCAACGGGCAAACTCTGCCAACTCATGTGCTGCTGCTCACGCATTTGAAGCTCGCCCTGCCAAGCCCACACCTTGCAAAAGTGCAGGCATACGCGAGCATGGGGGTAGTCCATGAGGTCAACGCGCCAAACGCTGGTGTCTGCAATCGTGATGCCGAGCTCTTCGTGAAGCTCTCTGCGCAGCGCTTGAAGCACGGTTTCACCGGGCTCAAGTTTGCCACCTGGAAACTCCCAGTAGCCCTCAAACACTTTGCCCACTGGGCGGCTGGTGAGCAAGAAGCGCCCTTGGGGATCGATCAAAATGCCCACCGCCACGTCCACGGGCACTCGCCCACTGGCACTCATACCAACGCTCCCAAGTCGGTGGCCTGGGCACTGTAGTCTTTGGCAAATTGAAAAGCCACCCGCCCAGAGCGAGAACCCCGTTCAAGGGCCCAAACCAACGCGTGAGGCCGAGCAGAAACAATTTGTTGCTCAGCAAGACCATGATGGCGCAACCAATGCGTCACGATGGTCAAGTATTCATCTTGACTGAAAGGGTAAAAACTGATCCAAAGACCAAATCGTTCACTGAGTGAAATTTTCTCTTCCACGCCTTCGCCAGGATGAATTTCGCCGTCGTCCGTATGACGATAGCCTTGGTTGTCGCTCAGGTGCTCTGGGAGCAAGTGGCGACGGTTGCTGGTGGCATAAATGAGCAGTTGATCGCAGCACGGATTGATCGAGCCGTCGAGCGTGGATTTGAGAACCTTGTAGCCCGACTCGCCGTCTTCAAAACTGAGGTCGTCACAAAACACAATGAAGCGCTCGGGCCGCGCAGCGATGAGCCCCACGATGTCGGGCAAATCGCCAAAATCGGTTTTTTCGATTTCAATCAAGCGCAAGCCCTGCGGGGCAAACTGGTTCAAACAGGCCTTGATGAGAGAGCTTTTACCAGTGCCTCGGGCCCCTGTGAGCAAGACATTGTTGGCAGGCTTGCCGGCCACAAACTGGGCCGTGTTGGCCCACAACCGATCTTTTTGCGGCTGGATGGCTTGCAGTTGATCGAAGCGCAGGGTCGACAATTGGCGTACAGGCTCAAGTTGGCGCAAAGCCCCGTGACGACGGTAGCGAAAAGCGACAGAGGCCGACCAGTCGGGGGCAGACAGTGCCTGTGGCAGAACGTGCTCAAGACGCTGCAAAACAAGCTCGGCCCGTTGCAGCAGAGCAACAAAAGCGAGACGCAAAGGTTCATCCATGGGCATATGAGTTGGGGACTGTGATCGAAGGGGTCTCCCATCATAAAACGCCCGCATGAGGCGGCCTGCATCGTTTGGGGGCCCCGCATTGTTTGGGCGCCAGAGGCTGACTGGTCAAAGGCCCAAGCGCTTGAGAATGAGGTCAAGCTGTTCAGTGGGATTGCGCTTGAAGCCCGAGCGAGCAAAACGCTGCAAGCGGCCCACCACAAATGCAGTCAGCACCGCAGCGTGCACGCCGGCATCGACTGTGGGAGTGAGAGAGCCTGCCTCATCAGCAGCAGCACGCAGGGCTTGTCGAAGTTGAGACTCGAATCGATCGAAAAACTGGTTCATGCGAACCAGAAGGCGGTCATGCTCAAACACCAAGGCGTCGCCCACCATCACGCGCGTCATGCCAGGGTTGCGCTCTGAAAACTGCATGAGCATGGCCACCATTTGCGAGGCTTGAGACGGCGTCTGGGTCTGGGACTCACGCTCTTGTATTTGGTTGGCCAGAGTAAACACGCTTTGCTCAATAAAATCAATCAAGGCCTCAAACATTTGGGCCTTGCTGGCAAAGTGACGATAGAGGGCAGCCTCACTGACCTTCAATTTGGCGGCCAGCGCAGCCGTGGTGATGCGATCAGCGCCGGGTTGCTCCAACATGGCAGCCAAGGTCTGCAAAATCTGTTCTCGGCGCTCACCCGGCTTGGGACGTTTGCGCACCTTGGCGGTCTGTGGCTCGGCATCAAGCGCCGACTCAGACTCAGCGTCAGAGTGTCCATGCGCAAGATCCAGCGTTGGGGGTAAAGAAAGAACTTGGCTAGGAAGATTTGGGGTCATCGCGTAGGCCACAAAAGATACGCAGACTGCGTAGTCGTTTGATTCTGGCACAGACGAACCCAGGCTTACCGTTGGGATAGGTACTGACTTTGCGTGTATTTTCCACAAAAGTGGTGGGCTTGTGGTATGCACGGGGTCCTTGTGCGAGATAGCGTTGCATCCAGGCGGTGCGCAATCCAACCCGACGGGCCTGGCGCTGGTTGCTCAGCGTGTCTTCGACCAGCACGCAGCGTGCAGGTGTGGTGCCAAGCCTGGCCACGAGAGTGCGAAACATGCGGGCATCTGGCTTGGGGCGCAGGTGGCCAAACATGCGCAAGTCTTCAATGCAAATGACCCCATCAAAAAGACGCAGTAGGCGCAGTGTGCTCAAAACTCGCAAAGCATAGCTGCGCGGGGCATTGGTGACGATGTATTTGCGTCCGGGTAAGCGCGCCAAGGCTGCGCGGTCTGGGCCCCGCAAGCGCAAGCGCTGTTCAAGACCAGGCAGCCGATGGGTGGCCTCTAAAAAATGAGCGGCCTGAACTGCGTGGTGTCGAGTCAAGCCCAGCAGCGTGGCGCCATAGCGGCGCCAGTAGTGCGTGCGCAAAGCAGCCGCCTGGGGTTCGCTTATCTGGAGCCAATGCTGGATATAGCGCGTCATGGCCTCATTGATAAACGGCAAGGCTGCGTGACCCGCATCGTGCAAAGTGTCATCGAGATCAAACAACCAGACTGGGGCCGATCGAACCGTAGCGGCAGAGCCAGAGGTCACACAAATAAGCCCTGGCGCAACCACTTGGTGGCAACCCATTTTTCCCCCTCAAGCACAGGCGCGCCACCGTGCAGGGTGCGTGTTGAAGGATCGGCCCGTGGATAGCTGAAAAACACGGCATTGCCCTGTATGGGCTGCACCGCCAAACCCACATCAGGAAAAGTAGTGGCGCCGCCCAGCGTGGGCGTATTGAGGTAGATCACCAACGAGCCCACACGCTGACCGCCGCGTTCGAGAATGCTTGGGGTGCCTGCGTGGTCAGGGTCAAAATAGTCATAGTGAGGCAGGTACTCGGCCCCTACGCTGTAGCGCAAAATTTGCAAGCCCTCACCGCTTTCAATGGGCCAATGGAGTAAAGCTGCAATTCGGGCCTCGATGCGCTTGATAAGCTCGTTTTCGCCACGACCAAAAAACATGCCTTGACTCGTGCGGGCTGCGTTGATTTCGCTGGCGCCGGTTTCCACCTGCACCGTCTCAGAGCGCAATAAACGTGGTGTCGCCAAAGCTCGAAGCTGTGCACACTCCTCAGCGCTGAGCAGTCCACCCAGCGCCACCACACGCGGCAGTTGCATCACGGCCAACACATGAACTTCACGGTCACCAGCATTCAGAATCATGGCTCCACTGGCTATGGCGGGCTCAGGCATGCCCGCGGAGAACGTAGCAGCTATAGGCACAGGCGGATTTGCCTTAAACACAGGCTGGGCCAAAGCAGCTTGGGCGTTGGCTGACGTCCAGCCACTTTGCAGCATAGCCTTGAGGATGGCCTCTTCGCCATGACCCGCTTGGCGCTGTGAGGCCAACCATTGTGTCAGTTCGGGGGTCAATGCCTGGTGCATAGAGAGGGTCCTCATAGATCGATTTAATCAAAGACTGCAATCAAAGACTTCAACTGACTTTTTTGCGGCGAAATACCCAACGCTGGCTGTCAGAGGCTTCAGGCGCGAAAGCATAACCGTCGCTGTCAAAATTTTGGAGTGCCTGAGCCCTTGTTAAACGATGCTGGATGGCAAAACGGACCATCAAACCACGGGCGCGTTTAGCGAAAAAACTGACAATCTTGTAGCCGCTGGGCTTCCAGTCTTCAAATACGCAGTTTAAAACAGGCACCTGCAAAACCTTGCGTGAGACCGCTTGAAAATACTCTTGCGATGCCAAATTAATTATCAATGGGTTGCTTTGCGACGACAACCTGGCATTGAAATATTCTGCCAAGATATCGCCCCAAAAGGCATACAAAGTGCGCCCCTTCGGATTGGCCAGCGCCGTGCCCATTTCAAGGCGATAGGGCTGCATCCTATCCAAAGGCCGCAATACGCCATACAAGCCACTGAGAATAGCCACATGCTCGTGGGCCCAAGCCAGATCATCGGGCAACAACGAGGTGGCACCCAAGCCCTCGTAGACATCACCGTTGAAGGCCAGCACTGCAGGCTTGCTATTGGCTTGGGTAAATTGTGGCTTCCAGGCTTGGTAGCGCTGAACATTGAGTTCGGCCAGTGCCGGCGACAAGTTCATGAGCTGGGCCAAGCTGTCTGCCGAGTGTTGCCTGAGCAGCTGAATCAAAGCTGCTGATTGGCTCATAAAACCAGGGTCAGCCAAGGCCTGCACAGTAGCGGGCGTCTCGTAGTTGAGGGTTTTGGCAGGCGAAAGCAAAAAAATCATAGTTCGCTCGATTGAACCTAGAAACGACAATTGAACGCGCCCGAGTGGGCTGCGATGTGGGTGTTTGGCAAGGGTGCAGCACGGCTTTCGGAGAACTTGCTGTTCGCCTGCACAACAACCCGCGCTTGCAAGCGCGGTTGCGCCCTGCAAGGGCCACCACGCGGTGGGCTCATGCGCACAAGGAGGAGC
>JANMEO010000142.1:0-10427 GCA_031376995.1 Burkholderiales bacterium | reverse complement strand
GTGGCTACACGGTTTGAAAAACTTGACTGCATGTTTCTTGGCTTTGTACACCTCGCAGCCATCAAAAAATGGCTTCATTGAATTTCCGAACAGCCCCTAGTTCTTTGCCAATCCCTTTTCCTTGATGGCTCTTGTCAACGGCCAAGTCAGAGAGATAGCAGCAGTAGCTATAGTCGGTGAGTGACCTGCTAACCCCCTATTATGCGCCCGTCTTTCCACGCCGAGATGACTAGACTTGAAGCAGAAAACATGCGTGCGATTCGGGGTAGGTCGCTGGTCGGCCGTTCGATGCCCGAAGCATCCAAGACACGAGCAATCTCAACTGGGTCCAGGGGATAGTTGTGACGATATTCAATAAAACTCTCTGGCATCTTCGCTCGCGTGTGATTGACTGGGGCTCAAAAAAGGTTTCTTCAATTGACCCTTCTCGTGTTGTTTGACCCAGCCATGTCGCGTTTGCACAGGAGCACCTAACGCCTTTGCTGTTAGTCGGGTCGGTTAAAACGCTGAGGGCGTGTTCGGTTGGTTTTTTAGTGTGTGCTTGAAGAGAAAAGATCGAGAATGCTTCTCTTTTCTTCTTTTTCAGGTGCGCTTTTTTCTGAGGGTGCTTCGTCCAGACCCAGGCTGGTGATGCCTTGGTTGTTGGCGAATTCGCTGAAGTACCATTCACCACCTTGGTTGGTCACACCCTCTGGGGCGGTGAATTCAGAAATAGGAACCTCTTTGAGAGCCACAGCCATAAAATCGATCCAAATGGGCAGGGCTAGCCCGCCGCCAGTTTCTCGGTCGCCTAACTTTCTGGGATTGTCGTAGCCTAGCCAGGTCACGGCCACCAGACTGCGCTGAAAGCCGGCGAACCATGCATCAACCGAGTCATTGGTGGTGCCTGTTTTGCCGTAAAGGTCATTGCGCTTGAGCGCGCTGGTTGCCTTGGTTGCCGTTCCTGAGCGAGTCACTTCTTGGAGTAGGCTGTTCATCACAAAGGCGTTGCGGGCATCCAAAACACGCTGCGATTCGTTCAGTATTGGGGGGCGTTGTTCGGCCAAAATTTGGCCGCCGCTATCCGTGATTTTGCTGATCAATTGGGGCTCTATTTGGTAGCCGCCATTGGCGAAAATGCTATAACCTAATGCCATTTGCAAAGGGGTCACTGAGCCTGCACCTAGGGCCATGGTTAGATAGGCTGGGTGGCGTTCAGGTAAAAAGCCAAAACGACTGATCCAGCTTTGCGCATACTCTGTCCCAATAAAGTTGAGAAGGCGAATCGAGACCATATTTTTTGATTTTGCTAAGCCGTTGCGTATTGACATGGGGCCATCAAAGTTGCCGTCATAGTTTTTAGGCTCCCACGGCTGACCTCCGGTGACTTCTGGTCCAAAGTACAGGGGGGCATCGTTAACGATGGTGGCAGGGGTGAATCCTTTTTCTAGTGCAGCCGAGTAAATAAATGGCTTGAAGCTGGAGCCAGGTTGTCGCCAGGCTTGGCTGACATGGTTGAATTTGCTTTTGACGTAATCGAAGCCACCCACCAAGGCCTTGATGGCCCCAGTTTGAGGATCCATGGCAACAAAGGCCCCCTCAAGTTCGGGGAGTTGAGTGACTGACCACTCACCCTGAGTGGACTGCAGCAGCCGGATGATTGAGCCGACTTTGATCCGCACATTGGGATTGGATTTGTTAGAGAGACCTGCGCGGGCTTGCTTGAAGCCATCGCCGTTGACTGTCACAGTCTCGCCGTTTTGAAGCATGGCGACCAGCTTGCCTGGATTCAGTTGCGTGACAACACCTGCACGTATTTCGTCACTATCTTGGTGATCTGACAAAGCCTCGCCAATCTTGGCATCCCAGTCTTGGGCATCACTGGAAAGTGCAACAAAGCCCTCGGGTCCTCGGTAGGCTTGGCGTTGTTCGAAGCTCATGATGCCCTTGCGCATGGCGCGGTAAGCTGCATTTTGTTGGGTTGCGTCAATGGTGAGGTAGATGTTGAGCCCACGTGAGTAAGCTTCCTCACCGTATTGGTTGAAGATGAGTTGTCTTGCCAACTCAGTGGCGTAGTCAGCGTGGTTAGGAGTGTCGGTGTTGTCGCGGTATTTGAGCACTTGGTTCATCGCGTTGTCGTGCTGAGACTGGGTGATGAACTCGTTGTCAAGCATTCGTTTGATGATGTATCGCTGGCGCTGAGTGGCACGTGAAGGGTTGACTAGGGGGTTGTAAGCTGAAGGGGCTTTGGGCAGCCCAGCGAGCATGGCGGCTTCGGCCACTGTGATGTCTTTGAGGGGCTTGTTAAAGTAGATATTGCAAGCGGCTGCAAATCCATAGGCATGCTTGCCCAGAAAAATTTGGTTCATATACAGCTCGAGAATTTGCTCTTTAGTGAGCTGCTGCTCAATTTTCAGGGCCAACAATATTTCATAGAGTTTTCGCGTTGGAGTACGTTCGCTGCTGAGGTAGAAGTTGCGAGCCAACTGCATGGTAATAGTTGATGCGCCTTGGGCTCGCCCCTCGTTGAAGCTGGCCCGGCCCGCACGCAGGATGCCGATGTAGTCAACCCCACCGTGTTCAAAAAAGCGCGAGTCTTCGATGGCTAAAACCGCATCGATCATGATTTTGGGGATTTGGGCTGCCGGAGTGAAGACGCGGCGCTCTTCGCCGTATTCACCGAGTAAGACTTTGTCTGCCGAGTAAATGCGCAGTGGTAGCTTGGGGCGATAGTCGGTCAAGCCACTGATGTCTGGCAAGTTGTGCTGTGCGACGGACAACGCCAGTGCCAATAAAAGTATGCCACCGACCAGAGCTGCAAAAAGCAGCCCTGCTAATCGCGCAAAAAATTGGATGGTGACGCGGAGCCAGCGGGTGGGCGCCTTGATGGCGGTGCTTTGGGTGGCAGGGGCCGTACTTTTTGGGAGGGGGGGACTCATAAGGCAAGGCTTCCAAGTTTCAGGGCTGATTATAGGAATCCGTTTGGGGTGCTGGATGAGATGTGAACTGTTTAACGTTTAGTCCAAAACCCCCTAGGGTTGATACCAGGAACGCTTGGCGTTAGGCCGCAAGCGAATGTTCTCATACCCCGAAACGGGGGGTAAAACGAGGCATATTTCTTTGTTTGAAATAGCCGTAACTGCTAGCATTCAACTCATTCCTTCAACCGCAGGTTGCTCGCTGGGTCGAGTCGAGAAAGGGCGTCGTGAGCTTTCTGGATAAATTGCTGAGGCAGTCACACCCGCCGATGATCGGCTTGGACATCAGCTCATCTAGCGTGAAAGTGGTGGAGCTCACAAAAAATCGAGCTGGCGATTATGTTCTTGAGCGTTTTGCCAGCGAGGCGTTTCAAAAGGGCTGGGTTGATGATGGTCAAATTGAAAAGTTTGATGAAGTGACTGCTGCTGTTAAGCGGGTATTGATCAAGAGTGGTACCCGTACAAAGCACGTGGCGATGGCAATGCCACAGTCTGCTGTGATTACCAAAAAAATCATGCTGCCTGATGGGCTGCGTGAGGATGAGTTGGAGGTCAGGGTAGAAACCGAGGCCAATCAATATATCCCTTTCTCATTGGACGAGGTGAGTCTGGATTTTTGTGTGATTGGCCCTAGCACCTCGTCACCAGGTGACGTTGAGGTGTTGATTGCAGCTTCGCGTAAAGACCGGGTGCAAGACCGTCAAGGGCTTGCTGAGGCGGCCGGCTTGAAGGCGGTGGTGCTGGATATCGAGTCGCAAGCATCACGGTTGGCTGTGTCGCGCATTGTCGAGTCGCTGCCGGAAAGTGGTAAAGGTGAGTTGGTGGCTTTGTTTGAGATCGGCGCTGAAACTACAAGTCTGAAAGTGCTTCGTGATGGCGAGCTGGTTTATGACCGAGATCAAGCTTTTGGGGGCTCGCAGCTAACACAGTTGATTTCTCGTCAGTATGGATTTTCGTTTGAAGAGGCTGAGCAAAAGAAGGTGGCTGGCGATTTGCCAGAAGATTTTAGTTCGGCCATTCTGGCACCCTTCGTTGAAGGTGTCTCACAGGAAATCGGGCGAGCCTTGCAGTATTTCTTTACCAGTACACCGCACCATTTAGTGAAGTACGTGATGCTGGCGGGAGGCACGGCTTCACTGGGTGGTCTGCGAGATCGGGTTGGCAATTTGACTGGTTTCAACACCATGGTGGTCAACCCCTTTGCCGGAATGAAGCTTGCCCCAGGCGTGCGTGATAGCAAGTTGCGTCGTGAGGGACCTTCGTACTTGACAGCCTGTGGCTTGGCTTTGCGGAGGTTCATGTCGTGATACTGATCAATCTTTTGCCGCACCGAGAGGCAAGGCGCAAGCGCCGCAAGGCTGCTTTTTTTGCGGGTTTGACTTTGTCTGGGGTTATAGCTCTGGCTGTCAGCTTTGTTTGGTATTTTTCTGTTCAGCAACTGATCTCTGGACAGAAAGATCGAAACGAATTTTTGAAGTCTGAAATTGTTAAGCTGGATGAGCAAATTAAAGATATTCATTCTTTGCGCGCTCAGATCGACTCTTTAAAGGCCAGGCAAAAAGCAGTTGAAGATTTGCAGATTGATCGAAATATGCCAGTCCATATTTTCAATGATTTGGTTAAGCAAACCCCAGAGGGTATTTATTTTACGGCCATTAAGCAAGAAGGTCAGCTACTGTCTTTAAATGGTATATCTCAATCCAATGACAGGGTTTCAGAGTTTTTGCGAAATACGAGTAAAAATTCGGAGTGGTTGGTCAAGCCTGAGTTGGTCGAAGTCAAAGTCGCTACTCTTGCTAGTAAGCAGACAGACTCTAAGCGCTTGTTTGAGTTTTCAATGAGGGTGAGCGTGAAGCGGCCGCAGGATCAAGCCGCATCGGCTCCAGAGGCTGGGGGATCGTCACCCTCAGCAGTGCCTACTCCCCGCGTTGGGGCTTCGCCCTCAGCAGCAGCGCCGAAGGTTTGATCCATGGTCACCAAAAGTTCTCCAAGTATTGACTTGAACGCAATGTTTGCTGACGTGGCAGACCAATTTTCTGGCTTGAGCATGGAAGAACCCGGTCAATGGCCGTGGCTGCCTCAAGTTTTGGTCTCTATCGCCGTGTTTGGAGCGGTATTGGCTGCGATGTGGTATTTCGTTTTGACGGACACCCACATTGAACTAGGGCATGAGCGAAGCAAAGAACCCGTTTTGCAAGCAGATTTTCGCAGTAAGGTGGCGCAGGCCGTCAACCTTGAAGAACTTCGCAAGCAAAAACTCCAAGTTGAAGAGTACGTTACCCAGCTTGAGAAGCAACTTCCTGGCAAAGCGGAGATGGATGCTTTGTTGACAGACATCAACCAAGCGGGTGTAGGCCGGGGCTTGCAGTTTGAGTCGTTCAAGCCGGGTGATTTCGTGCTGCGAGATTATTACGGTGAAAAACTGATCGCTATCAAAGTGGTGGGGCGTTATCACGACCTTGGTGCATTTGCTGCTGATATTGCCAACCTCTCGCGGATCGTGACGCTGCACAATATAGGGGTTGCTGCGCCACCCAATTCTGGGGCTGTTGCGGGTACAGGCACCTTGGTGATGGAAGCCACGGCACGCGCTTATCGCTATTTGGATGAGAGCGAGATTGAACAAAATAGGCAATCGAAGGCCGCTGCGGCAGGAGTTCCCAAATGACAGCACGTTGGTCGTTGCTCCAGGGCATCGTGGGGATTGGTTTGGTGCTCAGCATCGTGTTGACCGCCGGCTGCTCGCAGGAGCAAGTTGAACTTCAAGAATGGATGGATCAAGCGCGTCGTGAGGCCAGACCTAACGTCACGCCTTTGGTACCACCCAAAAAATTCAATCCCCAGCCCTACGAGATGCTGACAGCCGTTGACCCCTTCAGTACCCGAAAACTGACTGTAGCGCTCAAGCAAGAGTTGCGGCAGCCTAGTTCTTTGTTGGCAGCCGAACTTAATCGCCGCAAAGAACCTCTGGAGTCCTACCCGCTGGACACCATTGTCATGGTGGGAAGCGTGGTTAAGAAGGGCCAGCAGTTTGGGTTGATCCGAATTGACAATTTGCTTTACCAGGTAAAAGCTGGCCAGTACATGGGTCAAAACTATGGACGCGTGACTGGGGTGACTGAATCGGCAATTTCTCTGAGGGAAATTGTTCAAGACGCCATTGGCGAATGGGTCGAGCGTACTAGCACGCTCGAACTTCAAGCACAAGCTAGATGATTTTAAGGCAGGAGATAAACATCATGGTGACTTTGCGTGCAGTAGCCCTGGGGCTGATGGTCAGTTTGGCGGTGCCCCTCATGGCTGCGCAAAATGCCATTCAATCGATCAATAGCACCCAACAGGGGGGGGCGGATGTTGTTCGTATTGAATTGTCTGAAGCGTTGGGAGCAGTTCCTGCTGGGTTTACGATTCAATCGCCAGCCCGGGTTGCCATTGACTTGCCAGGTGTTGGCAATGGCATGGGCAAGTCGATTGTCGAGCTCAATCAGGGTAATGTACGTTCAGTGAACGTAGCTCAGGCGGGTGAGCGTACGCGCTTGGTGCTCAATCTTAAACAAACGGCCAGCTATAAAGCGCAGTTGCAAGGCAAGGTGCTGTTGGTGATATTGGAGTCTGGGGGGGGCGGCGCCTCCGCGTCGGCCTCGGCCACTGCACCTGATTTAACTCGGTTTGCTGAAAGCCTGAATAAGTCGCCGCTGTCCTTGCGAAACATTGATTTTCGTCGAGGGGCAGATGGATCTGGCAAGGTTGTGGTCGAGTTGGCTAACAACCAAGTGGGCGTAGATATTCGCCAGCAGGGGCAAAGCCTTTTGGTTGAGTTTCAGAAAAGCTCTCTACCCGACAGTCTGCGCCGTCGCCTTGACGTCACTGATTT
The DNA here is from genome assembly GCA_031376995.1 of Burkholderiales bacterium. Classification (GTDB taxonomy): domain Bacteria; phylum Pseudomonadota; class Gammaproteobacteria; order Burkholderiales; family Burkholderiaceae_C; genus CANHBY01. The sequence goes on along the minus strand of JANMEO010000142.1, from coordinate 3,596 downwards.
TGGCACCCCAGTTCAGCGCGTGACAACCACACAAGTGGGTGACAAGGTGCGCATGCTTGTCGAGCCTCGTGGTTCGTGGGAGCACAGTGCTTATCAAACTGACAATCAGTTTGTATTGGAGGTGCGCAGCCAAGTGGCGGACCCCAACAAGCTGACGCAAGGCCCTGGATACACCGGTGACAAGTTGTCTTTGAATTTCCAGAATATCGAAGTACGTGCTTTGTTGCAGGTGATCGCCGACTTCACTAACTTTAACGTGGTGACCAGCGACACTGTTTCAGGCACAGTGACCTTGCGCCTTAAAGATGTGCCTTGGGACCAAGCCTTGGACATCATCATGCAAGCCAAAGGTTTGGACAAGCGCATGACTGGCAACGTGATGTTGGTAGCGCCGAAGGATGAATTGGCAGCCAAAGAGAAAGCAGATCTTGAAGCCAAGTCTCAAGTGACGGCCCTTGAGCCTCTGCGCACCCAGTCATTTCAGTTGAACTATGCTAAAGCCGAAGAAGTGGCCAAGAGTTTGTCTGGTGACGCCTCGGGAGGCGCCGGGAGTGTCAGCAATGCCAAAAACCGCAGTATTTTGAGTGATCGAGGCAGTGTCATCGCTGAAGTACGAACCAACCAGCTGTTTGTGAGCGATATTCCGTCAAAGCTGGAAGATGTTCAATCGATGATTGCCAAGATTGACATCCCAGTGCGACAAGTATTGATTGAGGCACGGGTGGTTGAGGCCGATGATAGATTTGGTCGATCATTGGGTGCTCGCTTGGGTTACTCTAACGCGATCTCTGGGCGATCTAATATTGGCGGCACGTACAACGCTATCGGGGCGCAAACCGGCCAGATGGTTGACACAGTCCCCTTTTCGGAGTCAAGGTTTATCAATTTGCCTGCTGTAGGCCAAGGTGGGAATGAGCCCGCATCGTTTGCTCTGTCTTTGTTTAATGCGGCAGCCAACCGCTTTTTGAACCTTGAAATTTCGGCCTTAGAGGCCGATGGGCGCGGTAAGGTGGTTTCGAGCCCACGCATTATCACCGCCGATCAAATCAAAGCGGTGATCAAGCAAGGTACCCGCATCCCTTTCCAAAAGGCCACCTCCAGTGGCGCTACCGCAGTCGAGTTTTTGGATGCGGTGCTCAAGCTCGAAGTTACCCCCCAGATTACACCTGAAGGCAGTGTGATTTTGGATGTTGAGGTGACCAAAGACAGCGTAGGAACGTTGACCTCTTTGGGTGGATCTATCAACACCAAGGCAGTGAAGACTCAGGTTTTGGTGGAGAATGGCGGCACTGTGGTGATCGGTGGTATCTACGAACAAGTTGATCGCAATGAGACATCGAAAGTGCCATTTTTTGGTGACTTGCCATTTTTGGGTCACTTGTTTAAAACAACGACCACCACGCTGAACAAAACTGAGTTGTTGATTTTCTTGACGCCCAAGATCATCAGTGAGAAAACAGCTGCTCGTTAATGTTGCCTCGTTTTGTAAGGTGCTGGCGGCCAGTCGCTAGCGGCTGGTGACGGGCACACCGTGCCTGGTCCAGCCAACGAAAATGGCACCACACAAATTGTGGTGCCATTTTCGTTGGGGCTTGGTATTTTGATGATGTGCGATAACTTTGATCACAGGCCTCAGTTGATGTTGAGCAAACCCCGCATGAGCCCTGATTTTTTTGCCCCCATCTTCAGGTTGAATGGGTATATACCCATCCCATCCAACCGTTGAGGATCAATGTGAGTTCAGTTTGTATTTCATTAGTCGGCATGCCTGGCAGCGGAAAGTCAACCGTGGGCCGGCATCTGGCCAAGCGCTTGAGCTGCCAGTTTGTGGACAGCGATGCGATGATTGAACAACGGCTGGGTGAGTCGGTTCGCAGTTTCTTTGACCGCGAGGGTGAGGGTGCGTTTCGCTTGATAGAGCAAGACGTACTGCGACAATTGCTGCTCAACCCTCAGAGGCAGGTGTTGGCCACGGGGGGCGGCTCAGTGCTGGCACCGGCAAATCGCGAAATTTTGCGCGAACATTCAACGGTGATTTACCTACGTTCGTCGCCAGAAGAGTTGTTTCGGCGCTTGCGCAACGATACACAACGTCCTTTGCTGCAGGTGAATGACCCTAGGTCTCGTTTACGTGAGTTGTACCGCCAAAGAGACCCCCTTTATCGAAGCATGGCTCATTTTATGATTGAGACTGGTCGCCCGTCGATGGTCATGCTGGTGAACATGGTTGTCATGCAGCTTGAGTTAGGCGGCATTGTGTCGAGCCTTTGATGGCTTTTTTGTAGAGGGTGGGGAATGACTCAGTCTAAATTGGTTGATATTGCGTTGGGTGAGCGCAGCTATGGCATCCACATTGGGCCAGGACTATTGTCTCAGAGGGGGGTGTATGCGGGCTTGCCTACAGGTCGTCAGGCAGTGATTGTTACCAACACCACGGTGGGCCCCCTGTATGCCGATGCGTTGTCTGCAGCCTTAGCTGCGCATTTCGAGTGGGTGCACAGAGTCAATTTGCCGGATGGCGAGCAGTATAAAGAATGGGTGCATTTGAATCAAATTTTTGATGTGCTGCTGGCTCAGGCTTGTGATCGAAACACCATTTTGTTTGCGCTGGGTGGTGGCGTGGTGGGCGACATGACAGGGTTTGCTGCCGCTAGCTACATGCGTGGCGTGCCTTTTGTGCAAGTGCCTACCACCTTGCTTGCACAGGTGGATTCGTCAGTGGGTGGCAAGACGGGGATCAACCATCCCGCTGGCAAAAACATGATTGGGGCCTTTCACCAGCCTTTGCGTGTGGTGGCCGACTTGGATGTACTGGCAACATTGCCTGCTCGTGAGGTGTCTGCAGGCTTGGCTGAAATCATCAAATATGGGCCCATTGCAGATGATGATTTTTTTGTTTGGCTTGAACATCACATTGAAGAAGTACAGGCCCTCTCCACAGAGGCCCTGTCCTACGCCATCCAGCGCTCTTGTGAAATCAAGGCAGCCGTGGTGGCAAGCGACGAGCGAGAGTCGGGGCTTAGAGCAATTTTAAATTTTGGACACACCTTTGGCCATGCCATCGAGGCAGGCATGGGGTATGGCAAATGGTTGCATGGTGAGGCTGTGGGCTGCGGCATGGTGATGGCTGCCGACCTGTCTGTGAAAGTGGGGTTGTTAAGCAGCGCATACCGGGATCGCATTGAAAGCTTGGTGCGTCGCGCTGGCTTGCCGGTGGTGGCTCCGTGTTTGGGGGTCGCGCGCTACCTCGAGCTGATGAGGGTGGATAAAAAAGCGACTCAAGGTCAAATTCGGTTTGTTTTGATCGAGGCACCCGGCCGAGCAGGTTTGTACGCTGCACCGGATGATTGGGTTGCTGAAGTTTTGGAGGCCCGCTGTGGCGCGACCAGGCCCTATGATGCGTTGTGATGCTTTGTCATGAAAATGGCATCTTCATTCCATTCTATAGGGGGGTATATGTGGGCTCCAACGAGCGCAATTCTCGACAAGAGTAAGTGCCGGTTGAAAGTTGAGTTCTACTGCGCCTCAGATCCCTATGCCTCCAAACTGAAGTTTTAAACAAGCAAATTGATAGGCAGACTGGACTTGAAAGTTAC
>JANMEO010000129.1:0-10885 GCA_031376995.1 Burkholderiales bacterium | reverse complement strand
CCCCCCCCATCATCCCCCCCCCCCTTGATGATTAGCTGATCGACGTGAAGGGCGCCGCCGGCGCTTCTTGTCTGATTCAGATGAGGCCGACTCGTCTGAGAAATCGGGATCGCCAGCATCGCTGGTATCTCCAACGGCCTCATCTTCATTGGCATCCGAGTCAGCCTCTGACTCACTGTCTTGCCCCGCAGACTCACCATCCTCAGCCATGGGAGACTCATCGTCAGAATACTCAGCTGGCTTCGGGTCTAGGTTGACCGCTTGCACCATGTCGTTGTATCGAACTTGATCAGCCTCGCTTAGGCCTACAGCGACACGAGAAGCAAAAGGAAGTACCGAGAGGCCTCCGCCAGTCACGTTGCTGCTCATTCCTTCTTGACTGAATGCGGCAGTATCAGCGTCGGTGAATTCTGGCGCGTCGTCATTCAAAATGGCCGCTGTTGGAGCCGCATTTTCAAAGTTCCCCAGCCCCCCCCCTGTTTGGTGCCATTGCGATAACGTGTCAGCGAAGTCTGTGCAGTCCTCAAGAGTGGAGCCAATCAGCCCCGTAGCTTGTTCGATCATCTCAGGACTGTGCTGGGCGTCATGTTCTGGCGGTTTGATCTCGACCATCAAGGCCGCGAATTCAAGACAGCGTATGCGCAGTTGGTCTATCTGCGCAGGCAGATCGCTGGTGTCTTGGTCAGTCGCGCCAAGCTGGGCTGCCTGCTCCATCATTTGTACCAGGGCCGAGCGCAGCAGCCCGGCTTGGGTTTGAAGCTTGTCGATCTGCGCGGGTGGCAACCACTGAGGCGCTGACGTTTGAAGGTCGTTGGTGCTGCGCAATAAGGCGGTCATCATCTTGAATAGCGGGTTCTTGCTGCTCATGGCCATGGCCGCATCGGGCACGCTCAATGAGGCTTGGGTATTCAAGGCCAGCTCTGGGCTTGTACCGATAATTTGTTCAATAAATGTTTTGCTCAGCTTAATCAATCGGTCGCGAAATTGCTCGAAATTGCGAATAGCAAACGACTTGCGCTGGGGTTGCATCAAAGCGGCATCGCCTATGGGCTCAGCCAAGATACTTGATGGGGTCAGTTGTGTTTTAAGCCTTGACGTGGGGGGCTCAGAATCCTGGGCACGCAGTTCGAATCGCAATGTCTGTGATGCCATTGCCTGCTGTGCGCGAGTTGGCAGAGTATGCACATCTAGTATGGGCTCGCTTGGATCAATCAGCCCATTTTTCAGGTCTTTGAGGGGTTCGTCACCGGCCAATTCCACATGGCGGGCTTGCGCTAGGATGGCCCCAGCCAGCAATTGGTCTGGGGGTTTATTGTTTAGGACGCTAAGGGGTGGCTCCGACGCGGCACTAGCCGATATTCGGGGTTGAGTTGGATAGTCGGCGTGAATTTTGCTGGTCATGCGTGAGCCTCCCATACTGCTTTAAATCAGTGTAGCGGTACAGCGCGAATTTTGGTATAGAGATTGACCTTGGCCAACACTGTATCTTCAGTTCCGATGGGTATACGTTCAGCCAATGACCAGAATCAAAGCCCCTTAAGGATTGCAAATGAGCCCTCCAAATCAGTTTTCTCTGCTCACGCAACGTCGTTTTGCCCCTTTTTTTTGGACCCAATTTTTGGGCGCCGGTAACGACAACCTCTTCAAGTATGCGCTCACGATGTTGGTGACTTTCCAGCTGAAGCTGACTTGGTTGCCAGCCGACTTGGCTGGGGCAGTGATTGGGGCGGTGTTTATCTTGCCATTCGTGTTGTTTTCGGCCACCAGCGGCCAGTTGGCCGACAAATATGAGAAAGCGGCCTTGATTCGGTGGATCAAGTGGCTTGAGCTGCTCATCATGGGCCTGGCAGCTTGGGGCTTTTTTCAAGTGCAAGTGTTTGTCTTGCTGACGTGTGTATTTTTGATGGGCTTGCACTCTACGTTGTTTGGTCCCGTCAAGTTTGCTTACCTCCCCCAGCACCTGAATGAGCGCGAACTCATGGGTGGCAATGGGATGGTTGAAATGGGCACCTTTGTGTCAATTTTGCTGGGAAACCTCGTCGGCGGGTTGTTGGTGTCGATTCCAGGTGTGGGCGCTAACTTGGTTGCCTTGTTTTGTTTGGGTCTGGCTTTGGCAGGTCGCATCACGGCACAGTTCATACCGCACAGCCCCCCCACGGCACCCCTGCTTCGCATCAACTGGAATCCGATGACCGAGACTTGGCGCAACCTCAAGCTGGCGCATGGCAACCTGGTGGTGTTCAGGTCGCTCTTAGGCATTTCATGGATGTGGTTTTTTGGTGCGGCCCTGATGTCGCTGTTTCCTGCCTTTGCCAAAGACGTGTTGCACGGCGACGAACGGGTTGCAGCGTTGTTGTTGGTGGTTTTTTCTGTGGGTATTGCGGTGGGATCCCTGCTTTGTGAGGTCTTGAGCCGCCGTCATGTTGAAATTGGACTGGTTCCGCTTGGGGCCATCGGCATGAGCGTCTTTGCCATCGAGCTGTACTGGGCTTCTCGCGGCTTGAATTCACCCATCGGGTTCACAGTTTCAACATTTGTGAGTGAACCGGCCCACTGGCGGGTCATCATGGCTTTGGGATTTTTGGCCTTGTTTGCGGGCTTGTACAGCGTGCCCATGTATGCCTTGATTCAGTTGCGATCACAGCCCAGCCACCGGGCTCGCATCATTGCTGCAAACAACATTTTGAACGCGCTGTTCATGGTGGTGAGCGCAGGCGTCGTGGCCTTATTGCTGCACTGGGGGTTTTTGATCCCTCAAATTATTCTGGTGATCGGCCTTTTGAATGCCGTCGTGGCGATTTACATTTTTTTGTTGGTGCCCGAGTATTTATTGCGCTTTATGGCGTTCATGGCTACGCGCTGTATCTACCGCTTTCAGGTGCTCAATGAAGAGCATATCCCGGTCAAGGGCGCTGCCATTTTGGTGTGCAACCATGTCAGCTTTATCGACCCCATCGTCATGGCTGCCGCCAGCCCTCGACCCATCCGCTTCATCATGGACCACCGAGTGTTTGGCACGCCTGTGCTGGGCACGGTGTTTCGCCTGGCTAAGACCATCCCAATTGCAACGCAACAAGACAACCCTGCGCTTTATGAGCAAGCATTTGTCACTGCCCGGCAAGTTCTTGATGAGGGTGAGCTGTTGTGCATTTTTCCAGAAGGGGCTATCACGCGCGACGGCAAACTGGCTGAGTTCAAAGGCGGCATCATGAAAATATTGCAAAGCAATCCTGTGCCCGTGATTCCTATGGCGTTGCATAACTTGTGGGGGTCATTTTTTTCGCGCATCAGCGGCAAGGCCATGTGCTGCCCCTTTCGTCGTGGCGTATTGAACTCAGTGAGCCTGACTGTGGCCCCGCCACTGGCACCCAGTGCGGTCTCGCCCGCAGCATTGCAGACTCAGGTGCAAGCCCTTCTAGATCAACCACCCCGCAAGTGAAGGGGGTGAGTAGCGAAGGGCATTTTTACTGTTCAAATGCCAGCTCATCCCCACATGTTTGCAACAGGGCATTTTGTTGACTTCCTATCTTTCACGCTTATGAACGTTCTCAGATTTCAAGACCTCGTGACCCAAGGCCAAGTGGCAGGCCAGCGGGTGTTCATCCGTGCTGACCTCAATGTGCCCCAAGATGATGCCGGCCGCATCACTGAAGACACACGCATCCGCGCCTCATTGCCCTGCATTGAGCTGGCTTTGAAGGCCGGTGCCGCAGTGATGGTCACCTCGCACCTGGGCCGACCCACCGAGGGCGAGTTCAAACCGGCAGATTCACTAGCCCCAGTGGCTCAGCGTTTGTCAGAGCTGCTGGGGCGGCCAGTGCCTTTGCTGGCCGATTGGGTCGATGGGGTGCAGGTTGAGCCCGGACAGATCGTGCTGCTTGAAAACTGCCGACTCAACCCAGGTGAGAAAAAAAACGATCCGGCTTTGGCACGCAAAATGGCTACGTTGTGTGACATCTTTGTGCATGACGCTTTTGGCACCGCCCACCGGGCTGAAGCCTCGACCTACGGTATCGCAGAGTTTGCCAAAGTGGCCTGTGCCGGCCCCTTGTTGGCCGCCGAGATGGATGCCATCAGTCAGGCGTTGATGCACCCCAAGCGCCCCTTGGTGGCCATCGTGGCAGGCTCCAAGGTCAGCTCCAAACTCACCATTCTGAAGGCCTTGGCTGCTAAGGTTGACCAACTGATTGTGGGTGGCGGCATTGCCAACACCTTCATGTTGGCCAAAGGGCTGCCCATCGGTCGGTCGCTGGCCGAGCCCAGCCTGGTTGACGAGGCGTCAGCGATCATGCGCCTGATGGCCGCACGCGGTGCAGCCGTTCCTATCCCTACTGATGTGGTGGTGGCCAAAGAGTTTTCAGCCACAGCGCAAGCCAACCATGTGGCTGTTGAAGACGTGCAAGCCGACGATCTAATTTTGGATATTGGGCCTCGCACCTCAGAGCAGTTGGCACAGCTCATTGCCCGCGCAGGCACCATTGTCTGGAACGGACCCATGGGCGTGTTCGAGTACGATCAATTTGCCGCTGGCACGCAGGCCCTGGCAGCGGCCATCGCACAATCTCCCGCTTTCAGTATTGCCGGGGGGGGCGACACCTTGGCGGCCATCGCCAAATACGACATCGAAAAAAATGTGGGCTACATCTCGACCGGGGGAGGCGCCTTTCTTGAGGTGCTAGAGGGAAAAACCCTGCCAGCCTTTGAAATATTGCAAAGACGCGCCAAGGCTTGATGCAGGCTTCTTCAGATTCGATGGGTGCCCCCCCTAAATCCGGTTTTTCACTACCAGGAGTTTTGCTCATGCCTCGCGCCACCAAGATCGTTGCCACCCTAGGGCCCGCCTCTAGCTCACCCGAGATATTGGCCGCCATGTTGCGTGCCGGGGTCGATGTGGTGCGTTTGAACTTCTCACACGGCAAAGCTCAAGACCATATTGACCGTGCGCAGCTGGTTCGTGAAGTGGCTCGGCAAGTGGGCAAAGAAGTGGCCATCATGGCCGATTTGCAAGGGCCAAAAATTCGCGTAGGTCGATTTGAAAACGGCAAAACCGAGCTCACCATTGGCCAATCTTTCATTCTTGACACCCAGCCCGCCTTGGGCACCAACGAGCGAGTAGGGCTGGACTACAAAGAGTTGCCGCGTGACGTGCGTCCAGGGGACACCTTGCTCCTCAACGATGGCTTGCTCAAGCTCAAAGTCGATGCTGTTCATGGTGATGCCGTGCACACCACCGTGGTGATCGGTGGTGAGCTGTCTAACAATAAGGGCATCAACAAGGCCGGCGGCGGCTTGACCGCCCCCGCCTTGACGGCCAAAGACATGGAAGACATTAAAACGGCCATGAGTTTTCAAGCTGAGTATCTGGCGGTGAGTTTTCCTAAAAGCGCCACTGACATGGAGATGGCGCGGCAGCTGGCCAACGTGGCCGGTGAGCCGTGGCGCCACAAGCCAGCGCTCATCGCTAAAATTGAACGCAGCGAAGCCATTCCTGTGCTCGATAGCATTCTTAAAGCCAGTGACGGCATCATGGTGGCGCGCGGTGACTTGGCCGTGGAAGTGGGCAATGCTGCGGTGCCAGCCTTGCAAAAACGCATGATCAAAATGGCCCGAGAGATGGACCGCATTGTCATCACAGCCACCCAAATGATGGAGTCCATGATTGTCAACCCGGTACCCACACGTGCCGAGGTTAGCGATGTGGCCAATGCCGTGCTTGATGGCACTGATGCCGTGATGCTCAGCGCCGAAACCGCTGCCGGTAAATACCCGGTTGAGACGGTAGAGATGATGGCCAGCGTGTGTGTGGCCGCCGAGCGCGCTGAAGAGGTCTCACTCGATGCTGACTTTAGCAACAAAACCTTCGGCCGCATCGACCAGTCCATTGCTTTGGCCGCCTTGTTTGCCGCCTATCACCTGGGCTGTCGGGCCATTTTGGCGCTGACCGATTCAGGCTCAACCGCGCTGTGGATGAGCCGCTACAAAATCCATGTGCCCATTTATGCCTTAACCACCCAAGTGGTGAGCCAGCGAAAAATGGCCCTGTACCGCAATGTGCGTCCGCTGTTGATGCCCAGCTTCAGTGAGCGAGATGAAGCCCTCGCGCACGCCGAAACCATGTTGGTAGAACGTGGGGTTCTCAAGCCCGGAGACACCTTCGCCATCACTTGTGGTGAACCCATGGGACACCCTGGCGGCACCAACATGCTCACGGTGCGTCAAGTGCGCTGAGATCAGCGATCTGATCTGATCAAAATCCTGAGCAAACAGATTTGTGCTGTTACAGCGCAAGGGGCTCAAGCGCCAGCTCTATACCCATCGGAATTGAAGATGCTGGGTTGATGAGCCATCTACGGTGGCAACAGCAGGCCCGTTGATCCTCTGATTATCCGAGCAGCATGCATCCTGTTGTCGGCCAGCGGCAGCTTGGCCGCGTCTGACCGCATGGCACTTTGGGATCACTGAGAGGTCCCGCTTCTTCAGTCATCTCGCTGTCATAAAGCGAGGCCAAGATAGAGAGCGCTGAATACAAGACCAGTGCATTAAATACACGCCCCGATACAGGACATTCGGGAGGATTGAATTTTCCACGGAGAATCACCAGGTCATGGCTTTCGGAACTCGATCTTTGCAGGCTAGAAATTACATGGGTACACCCATCAGTTTGGGGGCATCCAGAAACCCGATGTCGTATCAGCAGGAACTCGATGTTTGGTTGGCGGCCGCTGGACGCAGTGAGCACGGATCTAGAGTGGTAGCTGCCGAATTATGCCGATACTGCAACCAGAGTAATGAATCCATATTGATTTTGCCACCAGGTAGATTAACAAAGCTGCCGCCGTTGCCAGGGCATATCGAGCAGCTGCACGCACCAAATAACAAAATAAAAAGTTTGCCCAGCTTGCATTATTGGCCTGCAAACCTCAAAGGGCTGTATCTTCAAAAAAACAGGATCACAAAAATTGAAGGGCAAAATTTACCGGACTCGCTGGCGGTGTTAGATGTCTCTGACAATCGTATAAAAAGCCTGAAAGATCCATTTCCATTCAGCCTGCGTATATTTATCGGCTCAGGCAATCAGTTAGAAGATCTGCCAGTGGATTGGCCTTCAAATTTAGAAGAGCTCACGCTCAGGAAGTGTGGTCTTTATTTTTTTCCTGATGGGCTGCCAGATCGTCTTCAATCAGTTGATGTGTCATCAAACCCCATTGAAAGAGTGTCAAGACAAGATATTCCAATTCATCTTCGAGAATTGAGTTTGGCCTCTACTGGGATTAAGTGTATCCCTGATGGCCTGCCTTCTTCTCTGAGGGCTTTGGATGTTTCACGTAACAACTTTGATCATTTTGGCTTAAATATCATTGATCCAAAATCATTTCCTGATAAAATAACAAAGGTGGATTTTAGGGGTTGTAATCTTATTAGGCCTCCTCAATTTTTATCTAAATTGTTGGATGCCGCCACTATTGATTTCAGAGGCAATCAATTTTCAGAAAAAGGGCGGCATCAGGCGCTCGAGATGGAGGCCATGAACTCCAGCGGCCTGCATTTGAAGGTGACCGGATCGTCACGACCTCTGGCAAATGAAGTGAACGCATGGTTATTTGAACACGCGCCCCATTTGTCTCACGATCCTCAAATCGAGGAATGGACTAAAATTCAGAATCTCCCCGGTAGAAAAAGGGATATGCAAGCATTTTCTGGGTTTTTGGGTCGCCTTCGTCAAACTCAGCTTTATCAAAATTTTGACCAGGTCTCCGCTTTGAGGCAGCGTGTTTGTCATCTGGTGGTTGCTCTGCCCAATAATGAACCCTTGCGTGAGCGCTGTATTCAAATATCTCAAGAGGTTGTTGATGCTGATGATGTGCACTTGCCTGACGCCCTTGTTAATATGGAATCAGAGCATCTCAGGTGGAGCGATGAAGAAGGCAGAGAGACTCAAATTATTCGCCTTGAAACCCGTTCTGATTATCGTCAGGCTTGTCTAAATCCACAACCTCATGCCACTTATCACTACCACGACCTTAAGCAGGGAAATAATGATTTAACATTCACCACTGACCATCTTGGTCGCACGGTGAATTCAGCCGGTCAATTGCGAATTGCCACTGAAAAACAACGTTTTCATGATGACAGTCAAATCGGTTATCCACACAACCCTGATGCATTGCGCGGTGATATTGGATTTCACGCAGGGGCTAACCAATTTGGTTTCCCCGGTGGCGCCCTGAATGTTTTTCCAGGAAATCATCATCTAAACTCATCCAATGGCGCTTATGGACAATATGAAAATGATACCCTGCGCCCTTTGGTCGAGCAGGGTGAAACAGTTCATGCTCAGTTTACAAGAAGATTTAAAGTTGAAAATCCAACAACCCGACCCGATACAATGCAGATTATTTATAAGGCAGATGGTCAGCCTAGGATAACTCGAACTTTCATTAACATATCAGAACCCGAAGAGTCTGAGTCATCAGGCTCTACCAATTAACCTTATAAAATGCTCATCAATGTCTATCTTCAAAGACCCTATTGAATGCTACGAAGCCATTGGGGCAGCGTTAAGCAAGGCCGCCGTCAAACACTCATGGGACCACATCAGCCTTGACGCCACTCTTCAAGATCAACAGGTTGACACCATTGTTGAGTGTTGGCAAGATAATCAAGCAGAGCCTGTGGCCTACTTAACTGGAATACCAAAATTAGCTCATTTTATCTATGATCTGGCGCGGCTTGTTAGCACGCAAGATAAGGGTTTATTCAAAAAATGCAGTTTCACACTTTATAGTGGTGGTAAATTTGATGTTGGCTTTATTTATTGAAATTTAATATCTGGCGTCATGGCGCGAAGTACTGCGCACGTTCCGTGGCGGTGAGGGTCTTGACCCGGGTGATTTCACGAAGCCATTTTTCGCTCATGAAGTGGAGGATATTTACTGATGATGGTTGTTTTTGGCGTCAAAGTGGGTAACTTATTAAGTTTTTCATCGAAATAACTGCCTCAAGTGGGGCAAAAAAGCTTCATGCAATCGCCCTGGGTCTTCACTGGGTATTCATTTCAGAGGGGCTTGCCTGTTGAGCATAATGCCGCTTGCTTGCGCTTTAGCGCTATGCGCCGGAACTTAATCCTGGCGAGCTGGCCTGGGCACACATCAAAGCCAGAGTGGCCAAAACCACAGCCCATAACAAGCAAGAGCTCAGTGCCAGCGTTGAGTGTGTGATGCACCGGCTTCAGAAATTGCCCGGCATCGCGGCTCGCTGCTTCGGTACGCCAACGCGCGCTTATGCAAGAGCACGAGGCTTTACTCGTGACTGACGTGGTAAGTCATGCAGATTTACCGTCGGGACACGCGTTGCCCCCCCCTCCGCGTGGAGATTGCCGGGAGAGAGGCGCGGGTGATCGGTGGGTGCTCGTCGCTGTAGGCCGACTGCGCGGTTGTGGGAGTGGCGCGACCGCCGCTTCTTGCGGGGTGCAGCGTACGTGACGGGCGGAGTCGCGTCCTCGCTGACCTGTTGCATCTGGCATTGCTGGCCGCAGGCCCGCCCCGCGCAAGTGACTCTACTAAGGTTTGGGGCTCACCCAGTGCTAGCCAGTTTGAGTTTCACGGTGGTCATGCTGGCGGGATTGCTCGCTGTTCTCATGCTGGCCCGCAGTTGGAGCTTGGTCACCTGGAAGGCTCCAGTCAGGATGACCGGCGCGGTGTGGGCGTTGACGCGGATGAGCTTGGTCCACAGCAATTTGGGCGCTTCAGTAAAGCTCATGTCGTACAGCGACACGTACACCAGCCCCGCACTCTTGCAGGGTGCCGCCGCGGTTCGAGCGCCCAGGTGGTGGGGATGGTGGTGACCGCAGTCGTTGTGCGCCTCCACCGTGAGTGTCGCGACGGTGGTCACTGGCCGCCCCTTGCTGACGGCGGATTCGCAGGTTGACCGTGGTTTCTCGGCAACCGTGCAGGTCATCGTACGTACCGGGGCGGGGGCGGGGTCGGGGGCGGCATGGGAGTGCGTGGCGCATAGCAGCAGTAGCGCCGCAGACAGGTAATTAACGGGCCGCCACATGCGGGTGCGTGTTGGCGTCGAGGTAGACAAAGTGGGGCCTGCGGGACGTCGCTCATCGCGTTGGTTTCGTTTAGTCATAGTGTGTCTAGGATCCGTATAAGTAGGTGGGTAGTGGTCAGTTCGTGAGTCAATTCGCGTGGGGTTAGATGGGCCAGCCCGGCTTGCGTCGTGGTTGTCGCGCGCCGGTCCGTCTCGTCATGCGGTGTCATGTCCGGGTCGGGCATGGGCAGAACAAATCCCCGCCGTCACCCACCGCATCCACGCTTCGATATACGCTTGCACACGCTGGTCAGGCGCGTTTTGCTCATAAAGCCGCAAACATTTATTCTCATGGTTATCGATGGTTTTCTGAGCTAAGCCGCAAAGCCCAAACACGTTAAATCGATAACCCAAAAAATCAAAGCCTTTTTGGATTCGTCCGATGAAGGTCTTGTCCAGGGCCAGCTTTAACTTCAACCCATGCACAACCTCGTGCATGTTTTTGAGCACTCGCTTGAGTTGCCAACGAGTTTTTGTAAAAATGATCCAGTCGTCCATGTAGCGCGCATACGTACATCCAGGTGGGGCCATTTTGTCCAATGACTTGAGCATGAGTGCTCCCATTAATGGTGATAATGGACAGCCTTTGGCAATCCCAATGTCAATGAGATTGTGGTCACCTTGGTGTACTTCAACGCGGTTCATATAATGCTGGAGGATGGCCAGAATGCGCTCGTCTTTAATGATCTTGCCGCATTGCTTTAACAATAAATCGTGCGGCGTGCTGGCGTAAAAATCAGCGATATCTGATTTCACTGCGAAGTTGAACGTACCAGCCTCAATGGCGTCG
>JANMEO010000055.1:0-4774 GCA_031376995.1 Burkholderiales bacterium | reverse complement strand
GGCGTTGCAAATCCTCGCCCTATCAACGGATAGGGCTGCGGTTTGCCTTGCACCCCCATTCCCCAAACAACCCATCAACCCAGCATCTTCAGTTCCGAGGGGTATAAATGGTTATATACCCATCTTCAGTTCAGAAGGGTATTGATTTTCTTTTGTGAGGTTTCTTTAATGACTGTGGTGACCCCGTTATCTCATCCCCAAGTGACAATCTATACCGATGGTGCGTGCAAAGGCAATCCAGGCGCCGGTGGCTGGGGGGCCTGGTTGACATGGGTCGATCACGAGAAAGAGTTGTTTGGTGGGGAGTCCTTGACAACCAACAATCGCATGGAACTTACGGCGGTGATTCAGGCCCTGGGTAGCCTGAGGAGAACCTGCCATGTGACCATTTACACTGACAGTCAATATGTCCGCAAAGGGATTACCGAGTGGATCGTCAATTGGAAAGTCAGGGGCTGGAAAACAGCAGACAACAAGCACGTCAAGAATGCGGATCTTTGGCAGCAACTCGATGCACAGCGCAATCTGCATCATGTGGATTGGCGTTGGGTTAAAGGGCATTCGG
This sequence comes from Burkholderiales bacterium, assembly GCA_031376995.1. GTDB lineage: Bacteria > Pseudomonadota > Gammaproteobacteria > Burkholderiales > Burkholderiaceae_C > CANHBY01. The sequence goes on along the minus strand of JANMEO010000055.1, from coordinate 4,209 downwards.
GTGATCCCGGCAATGAGCGCGCCGACGAACTGGCAAACCGAGGGGTTGCATCATTGCGCGCATGATGTTTGACCACGATCAAGCTGTGCGGCTTCAATAGGGTCAAACTTATCTTTTCTCTCTCTTCACAAAGACAAACTCATGACTATGCTCTTGTCCGCTCAGTTTCGTTTCGTTGTGCGCTTGGGATTGATAGGGGCGGCATGTGCGTTTCCCCCCTTGTGGGCGCAATCAAAATCAGAGCCTATGCCAGGTGATTACCGTATTGAAGCCGGACGGGTGGACCCGGGGACCTACGCCGGCTGGCGAATTTTTCATACCACTTGCCATGGTTGCCATGGTGTTGGGGCGGTGGGAACTGATGCGGCCCCCAATCTTTTAGACCGAATTGGCAGCTTCACCCCACGGGCTTTTGCGACCAAGGTGCTGACTAGCTACCGTATTGTGGTGCCGCAAAATGGTGCCAATTCTGATGATGCAGAGGCACTTCGTGACGCCATGCTAGACGACATCATGCGTCGAGAGCGTGGGCCTTCCGGGCAAGTCATCATGCCGTCTTGGGGCGATCATCCACAGGTCAGCCCTCACGTTTTGGATCTGTTCGCCTACTTGTCTGCGCGTGCCGACGGGAAGATTGGGCCTGGTGAGCCACGAAAAGCCAGGCGCTAGAAAAGAGCTTCCATCTGGGTATTGCTGATGGCTGGTGTCTTGGGGCGGATGGCTCTTGCAGCGTATCGATCTCCAGCCCCTGCACAACGCACGCGGGTTTGTTCAGAAATTCCCGACCGCTACCCTCCTAATTTCCTAACAGCCCCTAGTCGTTCAGGATATACTGAGAGGCTATACCCTTCAGAGCTGAAGATGGGTATGTACCTTGCCACACTTGAAATTCGACGCTTCAGTGTGGCTTCCACACACAGGAAATCACAAGGAGATGCCATGCGTCACTATGAAATAGTATTGTTGATCCATCCGGATCAAAGTGAACAAGTTCCCGCCATGCTGGAGCGTTACAAGGCTGTAGTCAGCGCTGCTGGTGGCACCGTCCATCGGGTTGAAGATTGGGGCCGTCGTCAGCTAGCCTACCAAATCCAAAAATTGGCAAAAGCCCATTATCTGTGCCTCAATATCGAATGTTCCAATGAGGCTTTGACTGAACTTGAGACGGGTTTTCGTTTCAACGATGCAATCTTGCGCCACTTGACTGTGCTCAAGAGCAAGGCTGAAACCACGCCGTCCGTCATGATGAAGGTAGCTGACAAGGATGACGCTCGCAAATCCTTGCAAGATACAGTCGCTTGATTGAGGCAAGCCCTCATCATCCTCTCGATACAACCCCAGCACTGAACCGCTTGGTGTTGACAGCGGTGATGCTTGAAAAGAGCGCGATGCGCTACACGCCGGCGGGCCTTCCGGTCCTCGACATGCTTTTAAAGCACGAAGCTGAAATCATTCAAGTGGGTCAAACTCGACGCGTAGCCTTTGAAGTCAAAGCTCGAGGTATTGGCGATATCACTCAAGGTCTGGGGCGCCTTGAAATGGGGCAAACGCATGGATTCGCTGGGTTCTTAGGGCCACAGCGAAACGGACGTGGTGTTGTGTTTCATGTGACCGAGGTTGATTCAATTTAATTTAATTTAGATTATTGGCCGCTCGCAAGATGGCTCATTCGTCCGAATGAATCCCTTTTTATTTTTTGTCAGGATTTTAAAAAATGGCTCCTCCTCGTGGAAAAGGCAAGTTTTCTAAAGACCGTAAGCCTAAACGTAACACGCAGTCGCTGCTTTTTCGCCGCAAGCGCTTTTGCCGATTCACTGTCACAGGCGTTACCGAGATCGACTATAAAGACGTTGATACTTTGCGTGATTTTGTCGGTGAAAATGGCAAAATCACCCCGGCCCGCCTGACGGGAACTCGCGCCATATTCCAACGTCAACTCACTACTTGTATCAAGCGAGCGCGTTTCCTTGCCTTGCTGCCCTACAGCGATCAGCATCGCACCTGAGGATCTTTGTCATGCAAATCATATTGTTAGAAAAAGTTGCGAATTTGGGCGGCCTTGGTGACGTTGTCAAAGTTAAAGACGGCTATGCCCGCAACTTCTTGATCCCTACCCGTGCGGCGCGTCGTGCCACAGAGGCTGCGATCAAGGAGTTTGAAGTCAAGCGTGCAGAGCTTGAGAGGGCTGCTTCTGAGAAGTTGGCCACGGCTCAAGCTTTGGCTGAAAAGATGAATGGGCGCACCATTCATCTGACTCAGAAGGCGGGGGTGGATGGTCGTTTGTTTGGCTCAGTCACAAACGCTGATGTCGCCGATGCGCTCAACCGCATTGATTTCAAGGTTTTGAAATCTCAGGTCCGAATGCCCAATGGCCCCATCAAAACAACGGGTGAGCATACTGTGACGGTCGCTCCGCATGGTGATGTACTTGCTGAAGTCAAGGTGGTCGTGGTCGGCGAAGTGGCTTAACTCTCGTTGTTTGTATTGAATGCAAAAAGACTGGGCCTTTCCGGTCTTTTTGTTTTGAGGGGTTCAATTTTCTCTGCGGGGTATGGATCTGTACCCATTCAACCTGATCATGTCTGCGCCCAACTCTTTCGATGAACACGCCATGGGGCAAGCACTTGACCAAGCGCACATGGCTTGGTCGTTGGGTGAGGTGCCGGTCGGGGTCGTGATTGTGAGGCAAGGACACATCATTGCCAGGGGTCACAACAGGTCCATTGCAGACCATGACCCCACGGCCCATGCTGAGATTGTTGCTCTGCGCCAAGCTGCAAATCTGTTGTCAAACTATCGTTTGCCCGATTGTGAGCTGTTTGTTACTCTCGAGCCTTGTGCCATGTGCGCGATGGCATTGATTCATGCACGGTTCAAGCGGGTTGTCTTTGGGGCCCAGGATCCCAAGACGGGGGCAGCAGGTTCTGTGTTGAATTTGTTTGGCAACAGTCAGCTCAATCATCAAACTGTTTGTGTAGGGGGCGTTCTAGAGCAGCCCTGTTCCCAGGTGCTGCGTGAATTTTTTGGCGAACGCAGGCTGAAGTCAAAGCAGTGTCAATTTTCCTCGTTATCTGGGTTTGCGGCCTCACGGCCTGTTGGTGAGCTCTCGATCATGCCCTTGACAGGTGCGCTTGAGTCAATTGAGGTGGCCAAGCCGACGGGCACTGGCCAGCCCTTGAATCCAGGTCCTTGTTCGCATTTATGACTTCTTTGACATTGTTCAGTCCCAGTGGCGTGATTGATCGTGCATTGCCGTTGCAGCGTGCAGTTCGGCGTTTGCGAGTTCATGGCTTTGAGGTGCAGGTGGATGAGTCTGCAAAAGCAAAGTTTCAGCGTTTCGCAGGCGATGATGAGGTTCGTTTGGCTGCAATCCATCGGGTGGCCGATCAGGCGCCCAGCGTGGCGCTTGCCACGCGTGGCGGCTATGGCCTGACTCGCATTCTGGATCGGCTCAATTGGCTTCGTATCGTGCGCAGCATTGACCGTGGCACGCGCTGGGTGGGTTACAGCGATATGACAGCCTTTCAGTTGGGTCTGCTGGCGCACGCCAAAGGCTCTGTCGTCACTTGGGCTGGACCCATGGCCTGTGGCGATTTTGGCGCTGAAGAAGTTGATGAGATTACTGAGGCTTGCTTCCTAGAGGCAATGAGCGGCGAGTTAGAGGCTATTGGGTTTGCTGAGCGTAGCAGCCCCCGTTCAGGCCCCAATGCGAAAGCGTTCGATGGTTTGAGTACGTGTGGCACCTTGTGGGGCGGTAACTTGTGCATGGTAAGTTCATTGTTGGGCACGCGGCATTGGCCGCAGCCCCAGGTGACGCGCGGCGGAATTTTATTTTTAGAGGATGTGAATGAACACCCTTATCGAGTTGAGCGCGCTCTTTTACAGTTGCATCACGCTGGCGTTCTGGATGCCCAAGCGGTGATTTTGCTGGGGGACTTTATTGACTTCAAAAAATCTCCGCTGGACCGTGGCTATTCTTTATCCAGTGTGGTTGCGCATGTGCAAAGCTTGACCAAGACCCCTCTGCTTGCAGGGCTGCCGTTTGGTCATGGGCCTACAAAAGTCTCGTTGCCTGTGGGTGAAAAAGCGGAGTTGATTGTGACTGGACGTGACGTTCTTTTGGCTTGGGGTCACGATCATGCTTAGGTTTTGATGACTTCGGCAGCGTGCCAAGTTCTGATGTATCCAGCAACACCACCCATCTTCAGG
>JANMEO010000045.1:0-12499 GCA_031376995.1 Burkholderiales bacterium | reverse complement strand
CAGGTGCTTAACTTGAAGGGCCCTGTGCCCACGGGGTGCTCGCTGATTTTGTCGCCATAAAAATCGACCACTTCACGCGCCAAAGCGCCCAGACCATCGCCCCCTGTGAGGCTGTATAACAAGCGTGGCCGAGCCTCTTTGAGCTTGAACTGCAAGGTATAGCGATCCAACGCCCTCAAGCCCTCAACGTCGCTGTCATAGTCAAAGGGCAGCCGACGGCTTAAGGCCCGTTCGCGCAGGGCCTCTAAGCCCAACACCCCAAGCTGGCTGACACTGGTGTAGCCTGGGCTTTTGAGGGCCGGGTCAAAAAATCGCTTGAATGAATAAACGTAATCTTGAGCCACCAGCTCTCGGCGTTGCCCTTTAAAAGCGGGGTCTTGCGCGAAGTAAATGCCCGGTCGGATGCGCACCGTCCAGGTCTTAAAGTTGTCGCGAACCTCAGGCAATGCGGTTGCCACATTGGGCCTAATTTTGTAAGGGCGGGCCAAGTAGTCATACTCAAAAAGCCCATCAAAAATGTGCGCCACCAAAGTGGCTGAGTAAAAATCTGAAATTTGCGCCGGATCAAAGCCCGACTCTGCGGCTTCGAAGGCGTAACGCAAAACCTTGGATTCTTGAGCCGCTGCAAGCGGCGCGCCCACCCCCATAGTGAGCCAGCAGCACCCTACCCACCCCAACCACCTCATCCAGGAACGTCGGTTCATCATGCAAAGTGATGAGTTGCACAAGCGAGCAAGTGTCGCACCAGGATCATCAGTTTGCGCAGGAAACCCCGCCATTCATGGCGGGGAGGAATGGGTGCGATTCAAAGTGATGCGCGGCAAAGCTGGAAGCTGGAAGCTGGAAGCTGGAGGTGTTGTCCCTGACGGTATGCCAGTCCACTGTTTGCAAACCGCTGTCATTCCCGCGAAAGCGGGAATCCAGAAACTGTGTCAAGTCACATCCATCACATTTTTGCCAACGCCCTCTAGATTCCCGCCTTCGCGGGAATGACGGGGAGGCACATCACTTTGTGAATCGCACCCGGGAGGAATAGGGCAGGCTGCGCAATGGCTTCGAAAACTCATCGCCCATGTCGCCGCACGAATGCGCGAAAGCCTAAAGGGGTCCATGGTGCGTATTCCTGGGGTACCCCCTGAATCGGGGGTAGACGTTCTAGCCCTGAGTGGCACACTTGGCGCCGAGTCAGCACGCGTGAAACATCGCGCTGCGGTGACTGCAAGCGGGGCACTCCCAACGCCATGGGCTCATTCCAAATTCACGAGAGTGGGATGCCCTGGAGATGGCCCGACCATTGATCATCAATGAACCCAATGCCTCAAAGGCAAGGTGAGGTTCAAAAATGCGGGAAATTAATTGAAAAGAACCCGTTGCGCAATTTTTGCGGCAACGGCTCTCGAACTCCAATGTAGTAAAGAAGTCACCATGCGTAGAATGATTCAAGCTTTCGGTCGAGGCACGACGACAAGAGACACCGATCCTGCCCCATCCCCAACACCCACTCCCGCTCGCTCATCTAATGCCGCACAGAGCGCGAGTTCACCGCCGCCTTCTGCCCGACCGAATGGCCGCACTGGCACTCATGCCCCGACCTCTCGCCGCACGGCTGCCAGAGAAGCTGAGCTACGGGGGCAGCTCGCTGATGCTGCGGCCAAGCTGCTCCGCCTGCAAAATGAAAAGAAAGTCATAGATCTTGAAATAAATATTATTGATAATGAAAAATAGCGTATTGATCTATTGGATCAACTTTCTGATTTTCAGGATCATTTGGCTGCTAAGCCTAGTCCGCTTGATCCCCCTGATATAAATAAACTCCGTGAAGAGGCAAAAAAAGCCACCGATGACAAAGATGAAGTCTTTAGTAAGTTGGAGAAGGACCAAAATTTTTTGGAGCCTCTTCAGCGGGATATTAAAGCCTTAATGGGGGAAATTAAAAAAATTGAAAAATTGGAGCCCTATATTTCCGTTCGTTCTAAATATGGAATCGAATTGATGGGCCTATTAGAGGAATATCGTAAGAATCTTGAGGATGGTAATGCAGTACTTCCGTACTGTTTGAAAGAGGTTGAAGATGGAAAGAGGCTGCTGGAGCAGTGTATTTCTGAGGAAGTGAGGGCTCAAAAAAATATAGAAGATAGAATTGAAAAAGAATTTCCAGGGATTGATAAGAGATTGGACGAGCTGCACAGAGAATCTGAACGTCTTAGGGGTGAAAAGTCGAATTTGACGAAAAATTGTTCGGCTGCGGTAAATGATTTTGCTCGCCCCGGTCAATCTAAAGGATATTATGAAGAAAAGCTTCTTGACCGCAACAGTGATATAATAAAATTAGGAAAAAAGCAGGGTTATCTCTCTGGTGAACTACAGCGCTTGCTAGCCCACAGTGATAAGTTTCATAATGATCGCATATTGGAGTCGAAGCGTTTCATAGCTTTGCCAGAGAAGGCTAAAGATTTCAACATAAACAGCCCTGACAATATATGTAATAACCCGCCAGGGTTTTTTTATGAGGCTTGCGACAATCAGGATGTATCTAGGGTGGATTTAGAAGACCTGGGCTTGCGAAGCCCGCCAGAGAACTTACCCGCCTCGCTCAAGTTGCGTTATGTCGGTCACAACCAGTTGACCAGCCAGCCAGCAGAAACCGTTCCCGTTTCATGGCCAGAGGCTGAACCCCAACCTCCGCAAGACACGCTCAAGCAGCAACAGCTCAGTGCTGCGGACATAGAAAAACTGCGTACCTTTTTGTCCAACCTCGAAGCTGTGACAAACCAGCAGGCTGCCGCGCCGCAACCAGCCGATCTAAATCAAATCATGGATTTCATGAAAATCCATTTTGCAGATGCTATTGATCGACAACAGTGTGATAAGGAGGTCTTGGAGTTGACAAAAAAATATCCTCCTAACACTGTCCAAGGTGCCCGGCTGCTCTATAACCTGATTTACATGACTTTGATCACGCTGCATCAGGCCAGCCCTCATAATATTGCGGCCCCCAAGAACAGCCCTAGCCCATATACCTCGGATAAAGCGGTGATTGGCAAGATGGCAAACCAAGGATTGTCATTAATTCCAATAGTTGGTCCCGCTCTGGCAGTATTGGGGGATATCGTAATCAACACCTTAGATCACAAAGATACCGGAAAACAACTCCTCCTTGGACTGGTTGATATAGCCTCAATAAATGGCGAAGATACGCTACCTCAACAAAAATCTAACATGCAAAAAATTACGCATGCACTAGCATATCGGTTGGCCTTGAACTTTTGCCAAGACGAACCATCCATGGAAGACACGATAAGGGGAACTGATAAGAAGGTCAGGCCGTGGCCGCGCAAAGGAAGCCAAAAACATGCGACCCTGATGGATTATGCGGAGTCTGGCAGGGCGGAACAGTCACAGACAAGGCAGCGAACAGAAAATGAAATAGAAAGTAAAGCTATTTCAGATTTCACAGGCTATACAGGAAAAATACGCGACGAGATCATGAAACCGGGTCGTACTCGTTTCGAGAATGTTGAGCAAGCCGTCGCCAGCCTGCTGACTGCGTCGCTGCGCCCTTCGAGGATGGAAGTTTTAAGTTCACCTTACAGCGATCCAAAGGAATTGGCTAAACAACTTGGTGATGCACATGAAGAAATTATTAACTCAATTAGGGCGCGCCCCGAATCAAATAGCGTTCCCCCAGGCGAACCAGTAGATTTGAGTGGGTTGTCGCTGCAGGAGGGGGCGCTCATACAACCGCAGATCTCACAGAGCGAACAGGCCTCCATCCCGATAGAAGAACAACTTCGCATAATGCAAGAACAAATGCGCCAGATGCAAGAAGTTAATCGCCAGATGCAAGAAGTTAATCGCAAGCTGGCCGCAAAAGTTAATATGCTTGAAAGGACCCAGCTTCCGCCCGATGTGAATTCTGACGGCCCTCTAGTCGTCGTACAGGATGAGATGACCAGCCGCCCTGCGCAAGGTCATGTCCAGCAGAATGTAATTAATGAGATGCGCCTCAATGACCACGCTGAGAAAATTGATCAACTGCAGGAAGCTGTCGGTATCAAACAGCGCAAACAACCCGATCCACCCTCTTCTGCACTCAAAGAGAAATTATTCAGACAAAACGAATTTTATTGATGTGCTTCCAAAATATATAAAGTAAGAAGCTCCCGGTCGAACAATCAACACGCTCTTCAGACAAAGTCACCGCTCAAACAACAGCAAAATCAATGTCTCGGTGGCTTTGAGCCTGGGCTTTTGAGGGCCGGGTCATAAAATCGCTTGAATGAATAAACGTAGTCTTGAGCCACCAGCTCTCGGCGTTGCCCTTTAAAAGCGGGGTCTTGCGCGAAGTAAATGCCCGGTCGGATGCGCACCGTCCAGGTCTTGAAGTTGTCGTGAACCTCAGGCAATGCCACAGCCACATTGGGTCAGATTTTGTAAGGGCGGGCCAAGTAGTCGTACTCAAAAAGCCCATCAAAAATGTGCGCCACCAAAGTGGCTGAATAAAAATCTGAGATTTGCGCCGGATCAAACCCCGACTCGGCGGCTTCAAAGGCGTCACGCAAAACCTTGGATTCTTGAGCGGCTGCAGGCGGCGCGCACTGACCCGTGGTGAGCCAGCAGCACCCCAACCACCCCACCCACTTTATCCAGGTGCGTCGGTTCATCATGCCAATTGATGAGTTGCACAAGCGAGCAAGTGTCGCACCAGGATCATGGGTTGTTTAAGCGTTAAGGATGCAAACCGCAAAGCACAGCCAGTCACTTAGGCATCGCAAGCTTTGGTGTCGGCTCAAAGTCATTGTCCAAACGGCTCAGGAATACAGCATCTTCATGGCAGATGTGAAGACAACAATTACCCAATGAAAACCTGAACCTCATGACTGGCACAGAACCCTCGGATGAGGGAAATTCCCTATAAACAACAGATTTCAGCCCCAATTTCACATGTTAATATTGACAAGACATATAGACATTGATCTATTTTCAGGCGAAAAATGGATGCCTCATTGACTCTTGTTCACAAATCAGGAGGGGGAAATTCAATTGGCCCTCCTGACTTGTGAATTGAGGCCCCGAAATCGCGAGCACTCGCCTTAAATGCGCGAACCAGTACAAAATCAGCAACTTCTATATGCAATGACCCTGCAGCCCCACCATTGCAACAGCACCTCCTGATCGCGCCCCATCAGAACGGTCCCAACTAACCACCCAAGTTGACTGGAACAACTTGTGCAGTCGTTCTGTCACTTCCAGCTAGGGCATTCAAAGATCAGCCGTCGCTTAAATATCCACATGATCCACATGATCCACATGATCCACATAGTTGAATTTTCAGAAACAAATACAAAATTTACCAATTTATTTTTAATTATAGGAAAACACACAAAATGGCAACCCAAATAATAAAAAATCCGACCCACAACCGGAGAACAACCATGCCTCAAGAATCAACAAATGGCACCCCATCTGTTGATTCTTCTGGAAGAAAAGCGCCGACAAAGTATAAATTGGGAATGGAACGTAATGCCAAACATGAAGAGCCGAAAAATAAACAAGAAAGCAATCAAGCTAAAACCACAGAAAATCAATTGAGAAAACTTGTAACTTCGGAAAAAAAGGCAGGATTGGATCCCGAAGGATCCTTAAATCGAGATAACTACGAAATGGAGAGCCGATTGGATCCCGAAGGATCCTTAAATCCAGATAACTACAAAATGGACAGCCGATTGGATCCTGAAGGATACTTAAATCCAGATAACTACAAAATGGACAGCCTCGCGAGCGATCCTGATCGCCCGAGTTCGACAGTTGCGTATAAACCATTGATTTATAAAGAGAACAACGTGCTATCACACGCGCTCAAAACTCGAGCACCTCTAATGAAATCAACAAGTTACGAGCGTGAACTGTCGAAATCGGGTGATCGCCAAGTAAATAACAATCAAAGACCTGATCCAACAGCACATGTTGGCACCTATCCAGATAACAACCCTCACACCATGACGAATACTGGGGGGATTGATACAATTAGACGACAATCCCTCAGCAGTCAAGAATCCACATTCGAGGTTGACAGTCTTAATAATACACCAGTCAATGAAGATAAAAATTCAACCCCATCCCAAAACCCCACCATAGAAACCTCCAACGACCGACATATTACTCAAAATTCTCAGCAGAATAACAATCAACTCGGTACACTACAACTCCAGTTAATTCGCGCGGCGAAGTATTTAAAAAACGCACTTCAACCAAAGCAACCAAATACAAGCATCTCGAGCCTAGCCCAACAAACTAACAACGCCAGCGCAATAAAACAATCCAACAAAATAGAGCCAAATGAACAAAATGACACATTAAATACAAAGCCAGATAATTCAACTAAATACAATCAAGAAAACCATCATGAATGCAATAATTTAGAATTAAAACCTGGCGTCATTGATGAGGCATCGCAAGAAGATAATTCAGATAAAACTGCAAATGCAAATAAGCTCACAGAAGTAAATACTGAAAACGATACTCATCAAGAAATAAATTTTGATGGCAATAGCGGCTCAAGGCCAAATAAATCTGCACTATCAAATAATCCGCACACAAAATCACCAAGCGCAAATACAATTAGCAACGAAAACGATGCAGATGATTCGAATGCCGCAGGGGAAAATAATTCCACCAAAAAGGATCAAAAAATTATTGAGCGGCCGAATAATTCGGCCCATTCCCTACCCGGAGACGGCAAAATTTATAAGAGATATTATGATCCGGAGAACACCAGAAAGTTCGATAAATCACAACCCGAGCACAGAGCTACCAACCCTACCAGGGATCAAGGGGTGCCGCCGCAGTCTTCCGAGATAGAAGAACAATCTACAGATGGCTCGACTTATTTTTTAGAAGATAGTTTTTCATCAAACACATTAGTACCTGAACTGAATGAGAACGATTCTAAAGCTCCTATGAGCCCTTCTGATATAGCAAAATTCGATGAATTCATACGCGGACGCCACAATAATAGCTTAGCGCCTAATAATAGCATTGACTTGAAGAACCCCACCAAGAATACAGGACCAAGTGGAAATGAAATCAAAGCAGATGAACAACTTACAGAAATACCTGAAGACTGGGCTGATGTTTCAAAACCTAATTCTTCCAATGAACCAGCTGCATCCACAAGTGAGCCAATTAAAAAAATTCAAGAAAACCCGCATGTTCACAATGACTCAAAAAATAACTTGAGTGTCAATGAAGATGATTCGCGGAAATCTTATCTCCCTGAATCTAATGATACTCAAGCCCATACACCCACTGATTCAGATAACTTCGAAGTATCATCCGAACACTCATATAACCCAGAAAATACGCCAGTCCAAAGCAATCCATCATCTAAATCGAGAGACACTTCAAGTAGCATAAAAACCAATAAACCAACCGATACAATAAACCCAATAAATATCGTCGCAGGAGCAAAAGGAGTTTCCCCGACAACCGAAGGCGACGCCACACCGGTAAAGAAAATTGAGAATTTTAAATCTATATATCGAGTGATCAGAAGCATACCATCCAGATTTAGGAATAAACTCCAAATTGAACAATTTGGATCACCCGCGTTTATAGAAAAAAAGACTGCCCTCCCCAATCCGTCCCAACTTGAAAACACCACCAAAGCCCATTCCCAGCGCTCCAATTCTGAATCGCCGCCGCAAGACGATAATTCTTCCAAAAAAACTTCCCGAGGGTTTCCTGATGGAACAGCGCAGACGGACAGTTTACCCGATGTATCCCCTGCTGCTTCAACCATTCCATCTACAAAAGTAAATGAGGATCTCACGATCAGAATTAATGATGTGATGACAAATCTTAAAATTGAACATCCGCCAATAAATGAAATTTCGGATCCGGTTGACGCGCCACCGGTCAAACCAAAAATTTCGCGTAATGATTGGTTAAAATTAAGTAGATACGTAGCTGAGGCCCCGGAAGGAGAATCGGAATCGCGTAGAAAAGAGCAGGATGCAATTCTCCGTTTATTCTTCTTTGAGAGGGGTGAGTTTTAACCTGACACTCCCCCGGGCAGTGCCATGAATTTACGTCAGATGCCACGCCATAGATGGCTACAATAATGAGATAAGCACGCCCTCGAGATATTTGCCTGAACTACTCTTAGTGAACCACAAAAAAAAGGCGTCCTATCCCCATCTAACCCCAATGAAGCACAAACCTGCCAAACCGACTCTGTCTGGGCTCAGTCATGCATAGCGCCGCAGCAAAACTGGCCCTGAACGTCCGAAAGGATATCAACCCACCCTACGCAAAACTGCAGCAGATACCACATGACAAACCCCGGGCCACGACCGAAACCGTGGCGCTCAGCGGCTGCAGTGTTCTGAATGCAAGGGTGACTTATGAAGTCATGCCAGCATCAAGACTCAAAACCGCTGCACAAAGTTTGCCAATCACGTTTGGCGTTGCCAGCTCACCCTTTGGTGAGGCGCTGGTAGCCCGAACAGCGCGAGGCATTTGCCATTTGGCATTTACGCTTGCAAACCCGTCAGGCATGCAAGACGAGCTGGTGTCATGCTGGCCAGATGCAGTTTTGAATCGGGACGATGACTGGGCCCAAGCTTGCTTGCTGGACATTTTCTCTTTAAATCCGGAACAGCCAAGAGCCCAAGTGATCTTGCGCGGCTCTGATTTTCAAATCAAAGTTTGGCAGGCCTTGATGCGCACGGCGATGGGGTGCGTGATGTCTTACCGTCAACTCAGTGAACAGAGCCAATGTCCGGGCGCCCAGCGCGCGGTGGGCACGGCGATGGCCGCCCATCGCATCGCCTTCCTGATCCCCTGTCATCGGGTGATTCGAAGCAACGGCGATGCAGGCAACTACCGCTGGGGTGCAGAACGAAAGCTCGCGATGCTGGCCTGGGAGGCCGAAAGAGTCAGAAAGAGTCTATGCCCCCTCGAAACTGAAGAGGCTGTGTTGGCATAGCGAATGATCTTTCTTTTTGACCTGCGGCCTGCTTCGTCGATGGGGTACCACGCATGGACGAGGCCGCTGTGCCTGCACAGGGCGAGGTCAAACTACAGTTGGCACTGAACTCAGTGGGTCAAAGGGCTGCCCTTGCGCAAAAACTCATCGATCGCGCGTGCTGCTTGGCGCCCCTCACGAATGGCCCACACCACGAGGGATTGACCGCGCCGCATGTCGCCCGCCACAAACACACGAGGGATGTTGGTGGCGTAGCAGCCTGGGCCCTCAGTGGTGGCCTTGGCATGTCCGCGCGGATCTTTGGCCACACCCAAAGCGTCTAGCACGCTGGCCATGGGGCTGACAAAGCCCATGGCCAAAAATACCAGATCGGCCTCAATGATCTCTTCAGTGCCCGGCACCTCGCTCATCTGGCCGTTTTGCCATTGCACTTGCACGGTTTTGATCGCCTTAACTTGGTGTTGCTCTGGGCCCTTGCCAGGTAAAAACGCTTTGGTGGCGATGGCAAACTGGCGCTCGCAGCCCTCTTCATGGCTCGAGCTGGTGCGCAGTTTGATGGGCCAATAGGGCCACACCAAAGGCGTGTTTTCTTGTTCAGGCGGGATGGGCAACAGCTCAAGCTGCGTCACGCTCAAAGCACCCTGGCGGTTGCTGGTGCCCACGCAATCACTGCCGGTGTCGCCCCCCCCAATCACCACCACGTGCTTGCCCTGGGCTTGCACTTGGGTCTTGAGGGTGTCACCTGCATTGATTTTGTTTTGCTGGGGCAAAAACTCCATCGCAAAATGCACGCCTTGCAAGTCACGCCCCGGCACCGGCAAGTCACGCGATTGCTCAGCACCCACGGCCAGCAGCACCGCATCAAACTGGCTGGTGAGCGCTTCAGGTGACATCTGGGTTTGTGACTCGTTGGTCATTTGACTGTGCGCCGGCCAGGTTCCAATCAATACACCGGTTCGAAAAATAACGCCCTCAGCTTCCATCTGTGCCACGCGGCGGTCAATGTGCGACTTTTCCATTTTGAAGTCGGGAATGCCGTAACGCAGTAGGCCGCCAATGCGGTCATTTTTTTCGAACACCGTCACCGCGTGACCGGCCCGTGCCAGTTGCTGTGCAGCCGCCAGGCCAGCAGGCCCCGAGCCCACCACAGCAACGTGGCTGCTGGTGCGCTGCGTTGGGGGTTGGGCTTGCACCCAGCCTTGCGCCCAAGCGTGCTCGATGATGGCATGCTCGATGCTCTTGATGCCCACAGGATCGCTGTTGATCGTGAGGGTGCACGCGGTCTCGCAAGGTGCGGGACAAATGCGGCCCGTGAACTCTGGAAAATTGTTGGTGGCGTGCAAAACATCGATTGCCCGGCGCCAGTCTCCCTGATAAATCAAGTCATTGAAGTCGGGAATGATGTTGTTGACCGGGCAGCCATTGCTGCAAAACGGGATGCCGCAATCCATGCAGCGTGCGCTTTGCTGCTGAGCTTGATCGGCCGCCAAAGTGATGACGAACTCTTTGTGGTTTTTGAGGCGCTCTTGGACAGGTGCGCGCGCCTCCTCTACACGTGCATAGTCGATGAAGCCAGTGGTTTTTCCCATGTTGAGGTCTCCTAGGCGCTGGTGTTTGTCAGCCCCAAAACCGCACTGGGGGGCTGGGTGCTTGGTGCGGGGTCGAAGCCTTTGGCTTTGTGCAAGGTTGCGCCAGCTTGCTCACGCGCGTGGGTTTGATCTAGCACCCGACGGTACTCTTTGGGAAAGACCTTGACAAATTGAGCCCTTGACTCGGCCCAGCGATCAAGAATGTCTCTTGCCCGCAAGCTGCCTGTCCATTGATGATGGTCTTGCAAAAGTTTGCGCAGCAAAGTTTCATCGGTCAGGCCCAAGTGCCATTGGCTGGGGTGGCCTTGAGACGCTTGCTGGTGACTTGATACGACGCTCTCCAAAGTGACCATCTGGGTGTTGCAGCGTTGCGCAAAGTGCTGGTCTTCATCAAAGACGTAGGCCACGCCACCGCTCATACCAGCAGCAAAGTTGCGGCCGGTGGCCCCCAAAATGACCACCGTGCCACCGGTCATGTACTCACAACCGTGGTCGCCCGTGCCTTCGACCACTGCGGTGGCACCTGACAGACGCACGGCAAAACGCTCACCCGCCACACCCCGAAAGAAAGCCTCACCGCAGGTTGCCCCATAAAGCACCGTGTTGCCCACAATGATGTTGCGTGTGGCATCGCCTCGAAAGTCTAGACTGGGCCGAATGGCAATGCGCCCTCCCGACAAGCCTTTGCCGGTGTAGTCGTTGGCGTCGCCGATCAAACAGATGGTGATGCCTTGCGCTAAAAAGGCGCCAAAACTTTGGCCACCGGTGCCCTCCATTTGGATGTAGATGCTTTGGTCGGGCAAGCCTTCGGGATGACGACGTACCAGCTCGCCCGAGAGCATCGCGCCCACCGATCGGTTGACGTTGCGCACCACTTGCATGAACTTCACGCTCTCAAGCCGCTCAAGCGCTGGGCGGCATTTTTCAATGAGCTTGACGTCGAGCGCCTCAGCCAGCCCATGGTCTTGCACCTCGACATGCAGGCGAGGCACCTCGGCCGGGGCAGCCGAGGCGTGAAAGACCCGACTGAAATCAAGGCCCCGAGCCTTCCAGTGGGCGATGCCCTGACGGGTGTCCAGCAGGTCGACACGGCCTATGAGCTCATCGAAGCGGCGGATTCCAAGCTGCGCCATGAGCTGGCGCGCTTCTTCGGCCACGAAGAAAAAGAAGTTGACCACATGCTCAGGCTTGCCTTGAAACTTGGCTCTGAGCACGGGGTCTTGAGTGGCCACGCCAACGGGGCAGGTGTTGAGGTGGCATTTGCGCATCATGATGCAACCTTGAACCACCAGTGGTGCGGTAGCAAAGCCAAACTCGTCGGCACCCAGCAACGCAGCAATGATGACATCACGGCCGGTTTTCATTTGGCCATCAGCTTGCACCCGAATACGCCCACGCAGGCGGTTGAGCACCAGCGTTTGCTGGGTTTCAGCCAGACCGAGCTCCCAGGGCGTGCCAGCGTGTTTGATCGAGCTCCATGGCGAGGCGCCTGTGCCCCCATCGTGCCCTGCAATGACCACATGGTCACCTTTGGCCTTGGCCACCCCAGCGGCCACCGTGCCCACACCCACCTCGCTCACCAACTTGACGCTGATGCTGGCTCGAGGGTTCACGTTTTTCAGGTCATGAATGAGTTGGGCCAAGTCTTCGATGGAATAAATATCGTGGTGCGGAGGTGGAGAGATCAAGCCGACCCCAGGCACAGCAAAGCGCAAATAGCCGATGTAGTCGCTGACCTTGCCACCCGGCAACTGGCCACCCTCACCGGGCTTGGCCCCTTGGGCCATTTTGATCTGAATTTGATCAGCACTGACCAAGTACTCGGTCGTGACGCCAAATCGCCCTGAGGCCACTTGCTTGATTTTGCTGCGCAGCGAGTCACCCTCGTGCAACAGCAAATCAGACTCGACCACACTTGCAC
>JANMEO010000146.1:0-5570 GCA_031376995.1 Burkholderiales bacterium | reverse complement strand
TCATTACGCTCATGGCCCATGATGTCCGTGACATTGTGATCAGCGAATCCAAGGGCCTGGTCTTGGACATGTTTAACACCTTCATCGAACCTTTAGAGGCAGAGTTTGGCGTGCGCTCCAATCACAGGGTGGGTCGTTTCTCGGACATCGCCAAAAGTCAAGAGTACACCGACCGCATCGAAGCCATCAACTTCACACTGAGCCATGACGACGGGCAGTCATCCCAAAACCTGATATCGGCCGATGTGATTTTGGTGGGTGTGAGCCGCAGCGGCAAGACGCCAACCTCGCTCTACCTGGCCATGCAGCATGGCATCAAAGCAGCCAACTACCCCCTCATCCCTGATGACTTCGATCGCGGCCACATACCCAGCACGCTGGCCCCCTACAAGGCCAAATGCTTCGGACTGACGATTGATCCTGAGCGGCTGAGCCAAATCCGCAACGAACGGCGGCCCCAGAGCAACTATGCAGCCATCGACAACTGCCGCCATGAGGTCAAAGAGGCTGAGGCGATGATGCGGCGCGAGGGCATTGCCTGGCTGTCTACAACCCACAAATCCATCGAAGAAATTGCCACCACCATCTTGCGTGACCTGCGACCTGATCGTTTAATGTACTGAAGCGCATTGAAGACTCTTAACGCTTAGCCAAGGCTCTTTACCCCTCGAAACTGAAGATGCTCAGCGGTACAACGGGGGCAGCCATGGACGTTTTCTAAGGCAACCCCAATTTGCCAGACTGTTATTTTGTACATACAATCAGCCGTGCTTTTTCCTTCAATGCACCGAAAAACGACCGTCATGTTCGAGAGCGCAGCTTGTCATTCGAGCAAGTCATCGAGTTCGAAAACGCTCTCATCGAAGTCGATTCCAGAAAAAATAAGGCAAAACGCGGTACATCGCCCTGGGGTTGTTTCAAGCTCGTCTGCATGTTCTGTGCTTTACTGAAACCGCCGATGGAATCCGCATCATTAGCTTTCGTAAAGCCAACGATCGTGAGGCAAAACGCTATGCCAAAGTCCAAACCGCTGGTTGATTCAAAGGGTGAAGTCCGCGAGCTCACAGCCGCCGATCTCCAGCGCTTCAAGCCTGCTACGAAAGTGCGTCCCAGATCACTGCTTACCCAATTAAAGGTTCGTAGTCCGCAGAAAACGCCAATCAAAGAGCGCATCACTATTCGTTTGTCGCCAGAGGTCGTTCAACGCTTCCGCGACAGCGGCTACGGCTGGCAATCGCGAGTCGATGCCGCACTCAAAGATTGGCTGAAGTCTCATCGCCCCACGCAAGTTAAAGCACCGTGAAGCGCTTGATGCCCAACCCATCATTCAACCGGACGGCTTTGCTGGCGCTCAATTCAAATTGGGTTTTTGCATGGACACCGCATCTTCAGTTTCGAGACGACGGTCATGCATCAGTCACGCAAGCACGACCCCATTGAAAGAAATCATTCTTGAATGGTTTTTTTGACCCCTATTGCACCATGAATCTCGATGAGTGCGGGGCTTCTCCTTTGCAAGCTTTAGACCCTCTGAGTGCCGACGCCCCCCCCCTGGCTTGGCGCCATGTTCAAGGTCAGCCTTGGGTTTGGCGTGGCGCAGCCCAAGCCTGGCCGGCTGTGCGCCAGTGGACGTTTTCATCGCTGTCGGCCCTGGCGCCTGAGCTGCCCATTGAGCTGGTGCGCGGCAATCGAGAGCGCGAAGGTACCCACTTCACAACCACCACCTGGGGTGAACACCTCAGAGCGATGCAAGATAGCGCCGGTGTTGACCAACCCGTGGCCAACCTCAAAGAGTTTGATCTGCTCAAGCAGTTTCCAGCCCTGCTGAGGGATCTGCGCCTGAGCGAGCTGTTTCCAAGCGGCTCGGTGTATGCCAACCAGGCCTGGATCGGCCCTGCTGGGGCACGCACAGGTTTGCACTTTGACCTGCTCGACAACCTCACGCTCATGCTCATGGGGCACAAGCGCTTTTATCTCTTGCCGCCACCAGCACTCAAGGCGCACCAATGGTCTTCAAAATATGAACGCTGGGCGCGCTTGTCAAAGCGGGGTGTTGACCAAGTGTGGCAAGAGGCTGGGCCTGACGTTAAGGGCGTTTTGCGGGTGGTCGATGTAGGCCCTGGGGATGCCCTTTATGTGCCTCATGGTTGGTGGCACGAGGTGGTCAACCTGGCACCCAGTGTGCTGCTCAGCGGCTTCTTTGGCACTCGACGCACCATGTGGGGCCTGTGGCTCAAGACCGGCATCGTTCACATGGCCCACTTGGCTGGGCTTTGGCGGCAGGGCTATTGCACCTGCCATCCCGAGCGCCAAACGACTCACAAGCAGTAGCTCAAATCTTTAACCTGACGCCCTCCTCTTTCACCTGGCACCTTTGATATGAGCACAGATTATCTTGATGACGATATCGACTGGAACAACTCCAGCAACCCCAGCTTCCAAAACGTGCTCGACGCCAGAGTGTCTCGCCGAACAGTGTTGCGTGGGGTTGGCTCGGCCGCCACGCTGATGGGGGTTTGGGGGCTCAGCGCTTGTCGAGGCAGTCCTGATCTGATGGCGGCCCCCCCCCCCCCCGCGCCATCAACCCAAGCTCAAGAGCGCATCACGGCGCTGTCATTTTCCACGGTTGGAAAGAGTCGCGCTGACGAGGTCCGGGTGCCTGAGGGCTATCGGGCCCAAGTCATCTACGCACTGGGCGACCCCCTGAGGCCCAGCACACCGGCATTCAAAAACGACGGCACCGACACCGACTTTGATCATCGCGCCGGCGACCACCACGACGGCATCGAGTACTTTGGGCTTACCACTGATGGTCGGGGGCGCGATGCTCAAAGTTCACATCGCGGCTTGTTGGCCATGAACCACGAGGCACTGACCCAGCATTTTTTGCATCTCAATGGGGCCAGCACATTGCCCCGCCCGATCGATGAATCGGACAAGGAAATCTCAGCACATGGGGTGTCGATCGTCGAGGTGCGTCAGTCGCAGGGCCAATGGTCGTATGTCTTGGATTCACCTTACAACCGCCGAATCACGCCCTTGACCCCTGCGGTGCTCTCGGGGGCCGCCCGCGGGCATGACTTGATGAAAACCGTGTTTTCGCCAGAGGGCGTGCGCGCCAGAGGCACGCTCAACAACTGTGGAACCGGCAGCACCCCTTGGGGCACGTTTCTCACCGGCGAAGAAAACTGGGCGGGCTATTTCACTCGCAACGCCAACGACGACGAGGCCCGAGCCGCGGCAAATGCCCGAGATATCGTGCCGCTCAAGCGCTACGGACGCCCCCCGGGCACCCCCAGCCGCCATGGATGGGAGACCTCAGGCAAGGCAGACCGCTTCGCACGCTGGAACATCAGCGCCACAGGAACCCGCCCTGATGGGACCCATGATTATCGCCATGAGCTCAACACCATGGGCTACATCGTTGAGATCGACCCCTATGCCCCCCAAGCTCCAATCAAGAAACGAACCAGTTTGGGCCGCTTTGCCCATGAAAGCGCCGCGTTTGGCCTGGTCAAGCCAGGGCAACCTTTGGCGGTGTACATGGGCGATGATTCTCGGGGTGAGTACATCTACAAATTTGTATCCAAGACCCTGTGGGAGGCCACCGACGCCCAGGCCTCAGATCGAATCGCCACTGGCGACAAATACCTCGACCAAGGCACGCTGTACGTGGCTCGCTTCAATGATGATGGCTCTGGCACTTGGGAGGCCCTGACGATGGGCGCAGCGGGCATTCAATCGGCTGCAAAGACACTCAACTATGCTTTCTCAGACGAGGGCGACGTCATGATCAATGCGCGCCTGGCGGCCGATGCCCTGGGGGCCACCAAAATGGATCGCCCTGAATGGTGCGCCGTTCACCCCGACACCGGCGAGGTGTATGTCTCACTCACCAACAACAGTCAACGCAAGATCGAGCCTGGCGCTGGCGAGCACGCCCTGAACGCTTCAAGCCCCCGCTCGTACAGCGACAAAATCGATGCCTCGGCGCCGCGAGCCGCAGGCAACGCCAATGGCCACATCATCCGGCTGCGCGAAGCTGACAACGCATCGACAGCCACGTCGTTCACTTGGGATGTGTACTTGTTTGGTGCGCGATCAACCGCAGACTCAGCACGGGTCAATTTATCGGCCCTGAGCGCAGACCAAGACTTCTCCAGCCCAGATGGCTTGTGGTTCAGTCGCAGCACGGGTCTGTGTTGGATTCAAACTGACGATAACGCCTACACCGAAGTCACCAACTGCATGATGTTGGCCGGGGTCCCTGGGCGCGTTGGCGACGGTGGCCGAACCACACTGAACCACACCCGCCCTGATGGCAGCACCGTCAGCATCGACACCCCTGTAGGACGCCAGCCCAGCACCACCCACTTGCGGCGTTTTCTGGTGGGCCCTGTGGATTGCGAGATCACCGGCTGCACAGAAACCCCCGATGGAAAAACCCTGTTCGTCAATATCCAGCACCCGGGGGAGCACATCACTGCGGCCCAGATCACTGACCCCAAGCGGTACTCCAGTCATTGGCCGGCTAACGTGGGCTATGGCGCAGGCGGCCCCCAGGGTCGACCCCGATCAGCCACCGTGGCCATTACCCAGAGCGATAATCAACGTGTGGGCAGTTGAACTGACACCTGGCGTGAAGTTCGTCCATGTAGGCGTACTTTTCGAGGCCGATCACTTCAAACGTTGGCCAGCCATCTTCCAATCCATCAAGGAGCAGCCATGCAGTTATACGTAGATTCAAACTACACCTCACCCTACGCAATGTCTGTCTTCGTGGCGTTGCATGAAAAGAAATTGCCGTTCGAACCCATCACCCTTGACCTGTCAAGCGGAGCGGCTAACGCGCCTGCTCACGCCAAAGTATCAATCACCCATCGGGTTCCCACACTGGTTGATGGTGACTTTTCGCTGTCTGAGTCATCGGCCATTACTGAGTATTTGAACGAGGTCTATCCCGGGCAAGCGTTGTACCCCGCTGAAGTCAAAAATCGCGCGATTGCGCGTCAGGTTCAGGCCTGGCTGCGCAGCGACTTCATGCCCATTCGATCAGAGCGATCCACCGTTGTTTTGTTTTATGGTCCCTCGGCAACCCCGCTGTCTGCTGAAGCACATGGCGCTGCACAGAAATTATTTGCAGGCGCGACAAAGTTGCTTTCGCATGGCGGGCCGCATTTGTGCGGCAAAGCGTGGTGCATCGCCGATGTCGATCTGGCGGTCATGCTGAATCGTTTGGCGCTGAACGGTGATGCCGTACCTGAACACTTGGCTGACTACGCCTCGCGGCAGTGGCAACGGCCGTCTGTGCAGTTATGGATTCATCAAAAACGCCCGGCACGATGAGCATGGCTGATATCACATTGGAGGAGGGCAATCTAACGGCGGAGGGCTCAATCACTTTGACGACACAGCATCTTCAGTTCTGAGGGGATTAGGGTCCCGTTTCTGCGCAAAGCGCAAACCCACCGCGCCAGTCATCGACCCTACTCAAGGTTCAATGTGCGACAGCAGGCCGCGCTCGCGAAGGAATTCGCGTGTCAGTGGGCGATTGATTTCACAGGCGATTT
>JANMEO010000004.1:0-1928 GCA_031376995.1 Burkholderiales bacterium | reverse complement strand
ATCCACCGATTGCTCAGGCGATCAAGAATTGATGGCAAGACAGGTCAGACCGTGGTTGGCAAAGCCCGTTTCTGTTGCAGCACCATAGTGAGTGCGTTATTGCGATTGAGGTGCCAACCAGCAAATCCCATCAGGGACAGCAACTTAAAGTCGCAATCAAAGTCCGAATGTACGGGCGCAATCTTTACCTTTGAACCATCATGAATTGAAGACTTGGCAAACCGGGGGCGTCCATGTACGACAGAACCCCCCATCACGCCCTTCGTCCACGTTCAAACTGAAATGGGCGCCCACGTTCGCTGAAATACGCACAAGTTACCAGCTGCCTAAGTTGGGCATTGATAGCCATGGCTCCTGGGGTTGCAAGGCACCTTCGCGCTGCAGCAACTCAATCGAAATACCGTCGGGCGAGCGCACAAAAGCCATGCGACCGTCACGCGGCGGGCGGTTGATGGTGACGCCTTGTTTGGCCAAGTGAGCGCAAGTCGCATAGATGTCATCGACCTCATAGGCCAAATGTCCAAAGTTGCGACCGCTCGGGTAGGCCACTGGATCCCAGTTGTACGTCAGCTCAAGCTGACTCGCGTCATCGCCAGGTGCAGCCAAAAACGCCAGCGTGTATCGCCCATTGGGGACGTCACGTTTGCTTTTGAGTTCCAGGCCCAATTTGTTGCAGTAAAAGTCCAGCGAGTCATCAAGATCCGTGACTCGCACCATGGTGTGAAGGTATCTCATGGGGTAGCTTGTCCCTTAACGCCCGTAACGTGCTTCAAGGCTCACCTTGGCCAGCGCGTTACTGTTAACCATGAACCCAGTCAATGACGCAGTCGCGTTGGTGGGCAAATCCAGCTTATCAACCTTCAAGGCGTAAACGGTGAAGGTATATCGATGCGGTGCGCTGCCTGGTGGTGGGCAAGGTCCGCCCCATCCGAGGGTGCCGTAGTCGGTGTTGATCTGACGCGCAGCCGCTGGTAAAGCGTGACCACTGGCAGTGCCCGCACCTTGCTCAACGCCAATGGCATGGGCTGGCAAGTTGACCACCACCCAATGCCAAAAACCAGCGCCACCCGTTGGCGCATCGGCGTCATGAACCATCACGGCAAAGCTCTTCGTGCCAGCGGGAGGGTTCTTCCAGCTCAGGGCGGGAGAAATGTTCTCACCCGTACAGCCAAAGCCATTAAAAACATGCTTGTGTGCAATGGGCTGCGCAGACGAGAGATCCCGGCTGCTGAGTTCGAAGACTTGCGCGTAGACATGACCGCCGCTGATCGCGGCGATAGACATTGCTAAGGACGTGAGGATGTTTCTCATGGTTTTTTCGGCGTGGTTCAAAAAGGGCTGTTTGGGGATCACACAGGCGATCAAGGTCGGTCGCGTGGTTTCAGTGTGGGGATTGCCAAGAAATCATTCTGAAAAATCCTCAAACTGTGACACAGATTCGAGCCACGCCGCTGAGACCACCAAGTCGGCCACCATGCGTTGGCCAAACGCCTAACCCACTGGTTTAAGGCTGTAGACATCGATCACGACGGCCAATTCCAAGAAGCCCTCCCACGTGGGGATGTAGGTCATGTCAGCCACCCATAGCTGGTTAATGTTCGTGGCTGTAAAGGCCCGCTTGACCAAGTCAGATGCCTTGGTTGCAACAGCATCGCTTTGCGTGGTCCGCACGTACCCACGGCGACGGCTCAAACCGCACATCTGACCTTGGCCAGCTCTCGGGGCTTAGGCCCAGCGTGAACAAGATCCACCATTTGTTGGCGAAACTGCGCCAAGTAGGGTGCTTTTGACTGATCCATGAAGACTCTTTCTTTCGCTCATAATATTGTCCGCGAAAAGGGGGTGAACTCCAGTTTTCGCCAGGCATGAGGCTGCGAATTGGATGGGAAAGAACCCACATTCGTGTTGCCCCCCCCCCCGAAGTTTTG
>JANMEO010000283.1:0-7134 GCA_031376995.1 Burkholderiales bacterium | reverse complement strand
GGCGCGCCGGCAAGGTGATGGCTTGAGACCATAAGGCCGACATCCGTGCGAGCATCTCATCGTCGATGTTGGACAACCACTGAGCCGATAGCGAATCAGGAAAAAGCAGCAAGAAAAGCTCACCCAAATTGTTGGTGTCAGGTGTTCCTGGCAGCCAACTCAGTCGTAATCGTTCACCAAGCTCATTGAGGAAAGTGGTCCGCGGTGAAAAGCCCAAATCAACCCACAGGCCGATTGCATCAGTTTCGCTGAGAAAACGCTGCAGTAAGCCGATCAGCTTGTCGCGCTGCAAAGGCTGGGTATCTAGCATGTTGAGAAACAACCGCATTCGCTGCAGCGTCCAGTCTTGGGGCGAGCTGTCGCCGGTTCGGCGTGGGGGCGGAGAGCGCAGCCACTCTAACCAGCGCACCAGCCACAGGTGGCGCTCAGCACGCGAAGCGCGGGGGTCTGCTGCATTGATGAGTGCCGTGAGATCCCAACGGCCTGCTTGGCGGCGCAAAGGGTTGCGCACCATCAAAATACGCTGGAGGGTGTTAGAAAAAAAAGACATGGGCAAAGGGCGCATTGCCCTGCGTCACCACGCTGCGGGCAATGCGCTGAAGGTAGGTAAAAGCTTTATATAGGGTTAACGCTGACAAATTCAAGTCGTTAACGACTGCGACTGCATTCAATCAGTTTGCTTTTCGAGAAGGGCGTAGAAGAATCCATCCCCAGGTGAGCACATCGGGTTGTCGGGTGGCAGGCCTGGCAGCAACGAGCCATGGATCGGCGTGACAAGGCGGGCGTTGGCATGCTCGCGCTGGAAAGCCTCCATCACCTCGGGTCCTTCGCAGCGGAACACTGAGCAGGTGGCAAACAGCAAACGGCCCTGAGGTTTGAGCAAGGGCCAAAGTTCGCGCAACAAGCGCATTTGGCTGCGTTGAAACTGGGCCAAGTCATCAGGCCGTCTCAGCCAACGAATGTCGGGGTGCCGACGCACAATGCCTGAAGCGCTGCAGGGGGCATCAAGCAAGATGGCGTCAAAGGTTTGACCGTCCCACCACCGTGCCGTGTGCCCAGCGTCGGCGGCCAAGGTGTGGGCATTCAACTGCAGGCGGCTCAGGGTCTCAGTGACTCGCTGCAAGCGGCTGGCATCGCTGTCAAGCGCGACCAGATCTAACGCTGCCAATTCAAGCAGGTGGGCTGTTTTGCCCCCTGGGGCTGCGCAGGCGTCCAGCACCCGTGCACCGGGTGCAAGTGACGCTTGGCCGAGCCCTTCTGACTGCAGCAACAAGGGGGCTGCCAACTGTGCTGCAGCATCTTGAACCGAGACTGCGCCTTGCGCAAAGTCGGGCAGCAGGTTCACGGACACGGGGTGCTCAAGCTGCACCGCGTGGCGCAACAGCGGGTGCTCGACGAGGTGACCCGTCAAGCCCGCCTGGCTTAAGCGATCAAGGTAGTCTTGAGCCGTGCCCCAACGGGCATTGACGCGCAAGCACATGGGTGCATGCTGGTTGTTGGCCTCGAGAATGTGAGACCAGTGCTCGGGCCAGTCCTGCTGCAACTGCTTGATCCACCAAGCGGGGTGGTTGGTTTGAAACACAGGCTGATGATTCAATTGACTCAACAAGTCGTCGCGCTCGCGAATGAAACGGCGTAGCACGGCATTGACAAACGAGGCGCTGTGGGGATGCTCTTGTTTGACAGCGGCCACGGTTTGATTGACCAGGGTGTGATCGGCGTAGGGAGCATCAGCTTGTGATGCTTGGTCAGGCCACAGCAAGGCCAAAGCGGTCAGCAGCAGTGCATCAACTTCAGGGCTTGGGGCTTTGGTCACCAGGCAAGACCGCGCTGCCTCAGCGCTGCCCAAACGCCGCAACACGGTAAAACTGAGTGCTTGCGTGGCAGGACGCACCGAGGCTGGAAATTGACTCAAGACCTCGGTCAACGATCGGCCTTGTCGTACGGCCTGTACGGCACGGGCAGCATGAATGAGCTGTGTTGATAAGGCGGGAGTGGGTGTCTTCATGATCTTAGGCGCCTAGCAAGGGGGGGCAATGAAGTAGGCCTAAGCAAGTGGATGTTCATCAAGGTCTCCTGGTGGATCAAGGCCAAAATTTGCCGATTCTGGAAGCCGCTCATGCGTGGATGTTCCCTGACACTGACTTCAAAAGAACCTTAATTCACAAATTAATGGCTACCTCAAACAGGGGCAAGGCAATGTAGCTCAATTTGAGCGTGAAATTGTTAACATATTAAATTGAACTCACTCGCACTTCCAGGCCACAAAAGAGTGTCACAGATTTTTGGTCACCTCTCGGGAGATCTCAATTCAATGGCCTTTCCTAATGTGGAAACATAAGGCCTGTGATCATGTGGTGCGACCCCCGGAACACTGATCACGAAAAAATTAGCAACTGACTCATGCGATAAGTCTATACCCGTCGGAACTGAAAATGCCGGATCGCTGAGCCGGTTTGAGTATGGAGATGCAAGGCGTAAAGCACCACGATACCATTTGTTATCGCGGGCATTTACAACGTCGCAGATCCATTTTCAAAACGGCTCAGCGATCCGGCATCATCAGTTCCGCTGGGTATATACGGCCAATAAGTCGCCCCTCCATCAATCACACCAGCCACAACAAAAGACCCATATTTGGCTGGAATTTTTATGATGACAAGCGCAACTCTTAACCATCAAAAAAACGATATATGGGGCGCAATTTAATAATCCGCACTATCAAACACCAGACCCCGCTCCTTGAGGGTGGTGATGCCTCACGATTACCTGCGTTCAAAATTCCTGACGATGAGCATTATAGAGAAAACACTCGAAACTTGGCAAGCCAAGCTAATTTGCAACGCGAAAATTCCATCAAAAAAAACATTCTAGATGGCCCAAAAAGTTTGACCCAGTACCCAAGTAACATCGACCGAACTCTGAGTATTATTCCGGCAAATCAAAGTGGTCACATCTGCAAAATCACCGCGCTTTCAAATATTGATTTATACTATAGCAACTATTATTCAATAAGCAACATTCCGTCAAGAAAAAATCACAAATCAATCTATGAATCAGAACTTAATTGCTTTACCAATACCAAAGAAGTCAAGAATAGCATCCGAAAGATCTCAAAAAGCTATGGCTCAAAGCAAGGTGAGGTTTTAAGATTTGAAGATTTGCGAAAAACAGCCGTAGAAATGGGTTATTTAACGACCCAGATAGCCCCTAAAAATTCAGAAGACTTTTTCAATCACATTGCTGAACAGTTGTTAAATTCTAAGCCTGTTGTGGCATTTTTTGCCGTAGAAAAAGATAACTCTATAAAAAGAGGACTTCCAACCAAAATTTACGATGATAACGAGCATGCTTGTCTTATTGTAGGTATAAATACTGAAAATAAAACATTGGTCATTGCCCACTGGGGTGCATTATTCCGAGACATCCCCATGGAAGACTTTTATCAGTCGATGCAATCATTACCAAAAACAAGAGAGCCTGAGATTTATAAAAAAATAGACCACGATGCAGGCACCAAAAAAATAAAATATGAACCGGCTTCTGAAAGCGACGCCGGATTTCATAAAGATAGCCTTCTTGAGCCATCAAATGACATCAATAAAGAAATTTATATAAAATCACTAACACCAGAAGAAAATAGCGGGTTCCATAACCGCATGCTAGTTCTTTCCCCAGACTTATCGAATCAGCGGTGGCAGCAGCAGATCACTGATAAAACAATCCCGTATCGATCTAAAAATGGCTTTCCAGAGGTGGCGCTTAACTGCCGTGTATCAGTAGATTCCATGGGAACTGATCCTAACGCCGAATCCTTAACTGACCCAAGTATTGTTTGCCGACATCTTGCCTTGCTGTTTGCTAAGCACGGCGGGAAAAAGAGGGAGTTAATGCATGCATTTTCAAATTATGCTGGATTAAAATCGCAATTTGAGGGCTCACTAAAACCATTAGAAGCAGAATTTAATAGGCTGATGAAGGATACGCCTCAATCCAACAGGCATGTGGTCTCCGACGACCGATTTGGATTTTATCTTGAGGCACTAGCAAATGCTTTGCAAGGCGCCACAGAAAAGACAGAAAACCGGTCGTCGGTTAACTGCCTTTTACTGACTGGCAATCACGCAATGGCTCTCCATGTTGAGAAAAAAAACAAAAATCAAAGAGATTATTTTTCTGTCAAACTGTATGATCCAAACACCACTGCCAACTTCTTACGCGTTGAGCGCGCAATGCCAGAAGACCTCCGCAGCTTGAAGATTAAAGATCTGTTCCTGAATCCACAGTGTATCAATGATTACAATGACAGTAAGGGTGATACGCAATCTCTTTCAACAATGGCATTTTCTTTAGATCCTCTGGTAAAACCTATTTTCGATAGGAAACCAACAATGCCCACCCCTGCAAATATGTTCCTGGCCCTTTCTTATGGGTCACTAGACGACTTTAATGAGATGGCAGACACAGTCAATCAATCAAAACTATCAAATAGTGAAAAAGTGGAGTTGTATAATGCAAAATCAAATACATCAAAGATAACTGGCCTGCAGGATGCGTTTTACCAAGGCAATACAGAGATGGTCAATGCATACACCATTAAAATAGAAGAGCTGCGTAAGAGTGTGGGCGATAGAGTCCAAAGAGCTTCTATTTCTGCGTTACTTTTTTCAAGACCCATAGATAATAGCATCTATAACTTCCCAGGCCTCCACGCCGCAATTTATTTTGGCCATACCAAAACTGCAAAAATATATATAGATCGCTGCCTAACTCTTAAACTTAACCCATTAACCATCAAGAGCATCCTAGAATCCAGGTTTAATGGCACCCCCGGAATGCATACTGCATTTAAAAAAAACTTGATCAAGATTATAAAAAATACCACTGAAGCTGTACTCCTCGCAAAGACCATCAATAAAAAAATTAAATTTGAAGTTTTACAAGCCATGTCAAAAGATGGGAAACCTGGTTTTTCGCTTCCATTTGAATCTGGTCATACACCAATGGTCACCATGTTTACTGATCTTATATTGTCGTCCGAGCTTCCTCATCCTCGCAAAATTAAACTGCTAAGTGCTAAGAGTAAATCTGAGGAAACAGGCGCTCAATTGGCCATAAAAAATGGCCACACAGGAACAGTCGAGGCTTTCAAAATCGCACTTGTCAACTCCAAAAAATTCACTATAGAAGAGATTGATGAAATATTGTCAATTACCCCAAATGGAGCGTGATTGATTGACCTATGGCCTTTTTCAGTGAATTAGAAATATTTCAAGTCGCTCGATTTTTTCGTTAGGTTAGGCGTAAACCGCAGCGATACCAGTAAGTATTGCGAGTATTTACAACGACGCATGGCGGACTAAGAAGCAGCCTCCAACCCGTCAAATTCACTGATTTTTATTAACTCGCTCATTTAATCCTCCAGATTTATTATTCACCCAAATAAATTAAGATTCTGCTGTTTATTTGGGCCTCTCAAATAACCAATCATCTCGCAATGAACTCCACGCTCATTTTGGCCTCCACCTCAGTCTACCGTCGCCAATTGCTGGCTCGCTTGCAATGGCCCTTCAGTGTAGAAGCCCCGCACGTGGATGAAACCGCCCTGGCCCATGAGACGCCGTCAGCCGTGGCGCTGCGCTTGGCCTTGGCCAAGGCGCGCGCAGTGGCCCAGCGCTTCGAAGACGCGACAGTCATTGGTTCTGACCAAGTGGCCAATTTGAATGGCCTGGCCATTGGCAAGCCCGGCACTCATGCTAACGCGGTGGCACAGCTGTGGTCGATGCAAGGTCAGCGTGTGACCTTTGAGACTGGCGTGGCCGTGGTGCGATGTGGCAATGACGCTTATGAAGGCAGTGCCCTGCATTCAGTGCATGTGACATTCAGACGCCTGACGCTTGAAGACATTGAAAACTACCTGCGCGCTGAACCTGCCCTTGACTGCGCCGGGAGCGCCAAGTCAGAAGGCTTGGGTATCGCCTTGTTAGAGTCGATCGAGTCCAGCGATCCCAGTGCCTTGATGGGTCTTCCGTTGATCGATACTTGCAGGCTGCTGCGCGCTGCCGGTTTAGACCCTTTGAAACCAGTGGGCCCTCTTTCACACGCCGTTACCCCCTCTTGACTGAGCCCTCTACCCATTCAACCTGAAGATGCCCAATACCCGCGGAACCCTCTACCTGATCCCTAACGCGCTGGACTTTGGCGTGACCCCCGACCTCTCCAGCCTCGACAGCGCCATCCCAAGGGATGTCATGGCACGGGCCGCCCAGTTATCGCACTGGATCGCTGAAAACGCCAAATCGGCACGCGCCTTTTTGAAGCGTGTCGATGCGAAGGTGCCCTTGGCCCAGCCACTGCAAAGCTTATCCATCATTGAGCTGCCTCGCCCGCCCAAGGGCCGACCTCACTTGGCCCCAGCCTCAATGACCGCATTGCTCCAACCCGCGCTAGACGGCCATGACATCGGGCTGATCTCAGAAGCTGGCTTGCCTGCTGTGGCTGACCCTGGCGCGGCGGTGGTGCAGGCAGCCCACCGGGCGCGACTGCGTGTGGTGGCACTGGCAGGGCCCAGCGCCATTGTGCTGGCGCTGGCCGCCAGTGGGTTGCAAGGCCAAAATTTTGCTTTTGTGGGATACCTGCCCATTGAGCCCCCACAGCGCGCCCAGCGCATCCGCGAACTCGAGGCCCACTCGAAACGGCTGGGACAAACGCAACTGATGATCGAAACCCCCTACCGCAACCCGGCCCTGCTAAGCGCCTTGCTCGAGCATTTACAACCCAGCACGCAACTTTCAGTGAGCTGCGGGCTGACACTGGCAGACGGCTTCAGCAGGAGTGCTGCTGTGAGCGATTGGCGGCAAGAGACGATGACACTGCCAAGCCACATTCCGGCAGTCTTTGCCTTGCAATCAGATTAAGGCTTTGAGAAATTTATATCAATCTGGCTTTGTGAATAGGCTTGTTCTTTAGCAGGGTCTCAACGTTCAGAACCCCTGGGTCTCTTCTGCCGCAAGCAGACAAATCATCCTAGAAACGGCAGTTGAACGTGCCCGAGTGAGCTGCGATGTGGGTGTTTGGCAAGGCGCGACGACGCGGTGGGCTCATGCCCACAAGGAGGAGCAACGCCGCCAGACG
>JANMEO010000278.1:0-2588 GCA_031376995.1 Burkholderiales bacterium | reverse complement strand
TCATGATGGCGCGGCCACCATGGACTGGATGGAGCAGGAGCAGGAGCGCGGCATCACGATCACGTCGGCTGCCACCACCTGTTTCTGGAAGGGCATGGAGCTGACCCATCCCGAGCATCGCATCAATACCATCTAGCACGCGCATGGAGCGCTCAACTTCAATGGTGAAGTCGACGTGCCCTGGCGTGTCGATGATATTGATGCGATGCTCGGGATGGGTCAGCTCCATGCCCTTCCAGAAACAGGTGGTGGCAGCAGAGGTGATCGTGATGCCGCGCTCTTGCTCTTGCTCCATCCAGTCCATGGTGGCCGCGCCATCGTGCACTTCACCAATTTTGTGATTGACGCCAGTGTAGAAAAGAATACGTTCTGTGGTGGTGGTTTTCCCGGCATCGAGGTGGGCCGAGATGCCAATGTTGCGGTAACGCTCAATCGGGGTCTTGCGAGACATGTGTCACTCCAATGTGCATGACAAAAAACAGATGGGCTGGCCCGCCAATCACCCCCCAAAGGAGTGCTGTGAGTCAGCCCGGTCGAGCTAGCCGAAGGGCCCTTTTGAGGCTCGGCAGTTCAGAAACGGAAGTGCGAGAAAGCCTTGTTGGCCTCTGCCATGCGGTGTACTTCGTCACGCTTCTTCATCGCACCACCCCGGCCTTCGACGGCCTCCAACAACTCGTTGGCCAAACGTTGGGCCATTGACTTCTCGCCACGCTTGCGCGCGGACTCTTTCAACCAGCGCATCGCCAGGGCCATGCGACGAACAGGGCGAACTTCCACGGGAACTTGGTAGTTGGCGCCCCCCACTCGGCGTGACTTGACTTCAACCATAGGCTTGACGTTGCTCAAGGCGGTAATAAATATTTCTAGCGGATCTTTGCCTGATTTTTTTTCGACTTGCTCAAGGGCACCGTAAATGATGCGCTCAGCGACCGCTTTTTTGCCCGACTCCATGATGACGTTCATGAATTTAGACAAATCGACTGATCCAAATTTTGGATCAGGGAGGATGTCCCGTTTGGGAACTTCGCGACGACGTGGCATGGCTCTTCTTTCTTCAGTTGGCAAAGCACCTGGGGTGCTTCGGGGCGTTGTAATCGCAACACCCGACTTACTCGGCAGGCCAAGGCCTGCCGCTGAGCTGGCTGTCACAGAGCAACAGCCAGAACTGGGGAGTTAAATTAAGTTTTCTTTGGGCGCTTGGCACCGTACTTGGAGCGCGACTGCTTGCGGTCTTTGACGCCCTGCAAATCGAGGGAGCCGCGCACGATGTGATAGCGAACACCCGGCAAGTCTTTGACACGACCACCACGAACCAGCACAACGCTGTGTTCTTGGAGATTGTGACCCTCACCACCGATGTACGAGATGATCTCAAAGCCGTTAGTTAAACGAACTTTGGCCACTTTACGCAAAGCTGAGTTGGGCTTTTTGGGCGTGGTGGTGTAAACGCGGGTGCAGACACCCCGGCGCTGAGGACTGCCTTGCATGGCAGGTGATTTTGACTTCACAACTTCGGTTTCCCGGCCGTGACGCACGAGCTGGTTGATGGTTGGCATAGTGGTAACTTGTTCCCGTTTGAAGTCACTTGGCTGCACACCCACCGCAAAAACGGACTGTCTTGCTGGTGGGCAGTACTACTTCGGCCAAAGGGTTGCGCTGCAAACCCACTTCATAGGTAGGATCACAGCGGTGCGAACGCCGCTTGAGGCACCCCCACGCGCAGTTGTGCACGATGTCCCCGAGCCGAAAAGCTTTTGATTATATTCGGATGAGGCCTTTGCAGCAAGCACCGAGCCCGATCAAACTGCGGAACCTTGAAATGCACGGATTTTGAGAGAACTCAAACAGGCAAAGGCGTTGCGGGGAGCTTGGGTGCGATGGAGGCAGCCACCTCTTTACGGTAGCGATTGAGCTCTTGAACACTGACGAAGCTACGCTCAAAAAGTAGGCTCAGGTTGTGAAGAATACGGTCAACAACCCTGGTCTCCCAAACCGCATCAAATTGAATCTGCCGGTCTAGCCACTGCCCCAACCACTCTGGGTTGGGCAATCGACTTTGCACAGTATCTCTAGGAAAAAGGCTGGCGTTCACGTGCAGGTTGGTCGGATGCAGGGCTTGGGCTGTGCGCCGCGCACTGGCCATCAAAACCCCAACCTTGGCAAAAGCTGCCCGGGCCTCGTCACCAAACTTGAGCATCGCACGCTTCATGTAGCGCAAATAAGCCCCGCCGTGACGGGCTTCGTCGCGAGCCAGGGTTTCGTAAATGGCCTTGATCACAGGCTCAGAATGCCACTCGGCGGCGCGCCGATACCAGTGGTTGAGCCGAATCTCGCCGCAAAAGTGAAGCATCAGAGTTTCGAGCGCTGGTGCAGGATCGAACTCAAAACGCACTTCGTGCAGCTCTTGCTCAGTGGGAACCCATTCAGGACGGTAACGACGCAGGTACTCCATCAGCACGAGTGAGTGTTTTTGCTCTTCAAAGAACCACACACTCATGAAAGCAGAGAAGTCGCTGTCATCGCGATTGTCGCGCAAGAACATCTCGGTAGCAGGCAAAGCCGCCCACTCGGTGATGGCATTCATTTTG
>JANMEO010000229.1:0-9641 GCA_031376995.1 Burkholderiales bacterium | reverse complement strand
CACGTCGCGGTGCACCAGCACCCTTGAGGGCGCGTTGCAAGACTGGCCCTGGTTGAAGAACATGCTGTCAGTGATGGCCTGTGCGGCGCGTTCGAGGTTAAGACATCCGGGCAAGACAATGACGGCAGACTTGCCCCCCAGCTCATTAAAGACCCGTTTGAGGTTTGACTCGCTGGCATATGCAAGCATGCGGCGCCCAACCCGGGTTGAGCCTGTGAAACTGATGGCATCGACGTCGACATGCCTGGCCAGTGCTTCCCCCGCTTCATCCCCAAACCCAGGCACCACATTCAAAACCCCAGCGGGCAGCCCGGCGGCCAATGCCAGCTCGGCCAGTCGCAAGGCGCTCAAGGGCGTTTTCTCGCTGGGCTTGAGCACTACGGAGTTGCCGGCCGCCAAGGCTGGACCGAGCTTCCAGGCGGCCATGATCATGGGATAGTTCCAGGGGACGATGGCGCCAATCACTCCCATGGGCTCACGAGAAATCAGCGCCAGTGCCCCCGGTGGGGTGGGCGCAATTTCACCATAAACTTTGTCGATGGCTTCGGCATACCAGGCCAGGCACCGAGCGGTGGAGGGCGCGTCGACGCTTAAAGCGTGGCGGATGGGCTTGCCAACGTCCAAGGTCTCTAACAAGGCCAACTCTTCACTGGCACGAGAAACAAACTCAGCAAAGCGTTGTAGCACACGCTTGCGCGCAGCAGGTGACTGAGCCGACCATCGCCCGTCGTCAAAGGCGCGGCGGGCTGAAAGCACCGCCGCGTCGATATCAAGGCTGCGGCCTCGCGCGACCAGACCCAAATGTCGCCCATCGATAGGGCTGAAATTATCGAAAGTCTCGTCTTCAACAGCACCACGCCGTTCGCCGTCGATGAAACAGCGGCCATCGATGGCGCTCAAGGCTTGGGCGCGTGCATGCCAATCTATTTTGGGGTCATCACTCATGATCAGGGGTAGGGTGCTCTCGACTGATGAAAGTTGCCGCCTCGGGCGCATACTCAGGCACAAAATGCTGCAGAGTGAGCCTGAGTGACTGGTGGGTGGGCTCTGCATCTTGTAGCCAGCCCAACACCTCTGCAACCCATTGGGTATCGTGCTGGTCTTGCAACTGGGCGATGCGCAAGCGGGGGTGGCTGGAGGCTACCGTGCGGTCGGCATCGGCGAGCAGCTCTTCAAACAGCTTCTCGCCTGGGCGCAACCCGGTGTAGATCACGGGGATTTCATGTGCTCGGTGCCCAGACAGGCGGATCAGATCGTGTGCCAATTCGGCAATTTTGACAGGCTTGCCCATATCCATGACAAGCACTTGGCCGTTGCAAGCCAGGGCTGCAGCCTGTAGCACCAGTTTGACAGCCTCGTGTTGCGTCATGAAGTAGCGTGTGATGTCAGGATGGGTCACCGTGACAGGGCCGCCTCGGGCAATTTGCTCTTTGAATTTTGGAATCACACTGCCACTAGAGCCCAGGACGTTGCCAAAGCGTACGGCAGAAAATTGAGTCGGTTCTAAAGCGCTGACCCCCTGCGATTTGATGGGATGGCAGGCCAGATGTGATAGCAAAACTTCTGCCAAGCGCTTACTGGCCCCCATGATGTTGCTGGGATTGACTGCTTTGTCCGTGGAGATGAATACAAAGCGCTCAGCGCCACACTGGGCCGCTGCCAGTGCGGTTCGGTAGGTGCCAAGGGTGTTGTTAAGCAGCGCCGCCCAGGCGTTGTCACCTTCCATTAACGGGACATGCTTGAACGCTGCCGCATGAAAAATGAGCGCGGGGCGTTGGGCATTAAAGACCTGGTTCAGGTGCTCTTGACGTTTGACGTCGCCGATCAGGCACACCAGATCCATCTCGGGGTGGGATTGGCTGAGTTGCTGCTCAATTTGATAGAGCGCGTATTCGCTGAGCTCGTAGAGCACCATGCGTGCAGGTTTGAACCTGGCCAGTTGCCGACACAGCTCTGAGCCAATCGACCCGCCCGCACCCGTGACAAGGATGGTCTTGCCCGCCACTAGGCTGGCCACACTGGCTTCATCGAGGGTCACGGGGTCTCGGCCCAGCAGATCTTCAGGCTCGATGGCCCGCACCCGCTCTACCTGAGCCGTGCCCTCATGCAGCTCGCTGAAAGAGGGCACGGTCAAGACGGGCAGTGCCGTGTGAGACGCCAACTCAAACGCCCGCCGCCTTTGGGGTGCGCTGGCGCTAGGCAAGGCGATGATGAGGTGGGTGGCTTCGGTCTTGAGTGCCGCAGCGCTCACCTCTTCCAACGTGCCCAAGACGCGAATGCTTGCAATGCGTGCACCTTGTTTGGCAGGGTCGTCATCAAGCAGTCCGACCACAGACCAGCCTTGCCGATGGCAGCTCGCCAAAAGCATGCGGGCGGCCTCACCGGCGCCCAAGACCAAGGCGCGACGATTGTCTGTATGACCTGAAATGTTTGAGTGAATATGCTCATACAGCATGCGGTAAACCACCCTGATCGCACACAGCCCCATCAAACTCAATACCGGATGCAGGGCCAGCACCGCACGCGGAATTTCCTGCCAACCCGCACTGCGCACTGCCAGCGCCGCCAGGCCCCCAGCCATGGCACAAGCCAGCGTCAAGTGTTTGACATCGCCCAAGCCGGCGAACCGCCATAAACTGCGCGGCTCACCCACAAGTTTGAACATCACCCCATAGAGCACCGCTACACCAGCCAGCACCCAGGTATCGTAAGAGGGCCGCGCGCTCCACCAGCGCTCAAAGCCCAGGCGGAACAAATAGGTGAGTTGCCAACAAAGCGCGACCACCATGACATCAATGATCAAAGATAAAACCAGGCGGTGCGATCGCCCGCGCGATAAAAGACGGGCAACGCCCAACCATGCCATGCTCATCGCATGACCAAATTGCGCAGGGTGGCTGCGATCAAACGCAAGTCATGCCAAAGGCTGGCATGGTCGATATAGTGCGCAGACTGTGCCAGTTTGGCAGGCATCAAGGTGTGAATGTAGTCATTTTCAGGGTCACGAGTCTGACTCAATTGATGGCCTTCGTTGCGGTAAGCCAAAGATGCAGGGTCAGTGATACCCGGGCGAACGCTGAGAATTTTGTCACGCAGGTGGGGGGGGTATAAAGCGACGTAGCGCGGCACCTCGGGGCGCGGACCGACCAAGCTCATGTCGCCCCAGAACACGTTGATCAATTGAGGCAATTCGTCCAGCTTGGTCTCGCGCAGCCATCGTCCCACTGGGGTCAATCGATGATCATCGTGGGGTGTGATTTGAAGCGCTTGTGGTTTGATTGCTGAGCTGTGGTGCATGGTGCGAAACTTGTAAATCCAAAAAAGCCTGCCTTGACGCCCCACACGAATTTGCCGAAAAAAAACGGGGCCGGGAGAGTCTCGCTTGATGGCCAGCGCGATCAACAGCCACAAAGGTGCAAGCGTGAGTACCCCCAAGCCCGCAGCCACAAGGTCGAAGCAGCGCTTGATCATGCCAACGCAGCGCGCACAGCGTGAATCACCCGCTGCACATCATCCGTGTTCATGCGGGTGTACAAGGGCACACTGAGCATGCTTTCAAACGCTGCCTGGCTGTGGGGAAAATCGCTGCTTTGCAGTTGATAACGCTCGCGCCAATAGGTTTGAAGGTGCAGGGGAATGTAGTGCACGCTGCAGCCAATACCGGCCGCCAAAAGTCGCTCTATGATCACATCTCGGCTGCAGCCCGCCTGCGGCCTCAGGCGAAGTACATAAAGGTGCCAAGCGTGAGTCTCACCCGGCGCTGGGCCAGGGGCTAGCTGCACGGGCAAGTCGGTCCAAGCGTCATGGTAGAGCTGGGCAATTTCGGCACGTCTTTGGGCAAAACCAGGCAAGCGTCGGAGTTGATGAATGCCCAATGCGGCAGCAATATCAGTCAGGTTGTATTTGAACCCGGGGGCGACGATGTCATAACGCCAGGCCGAAACCCGTGTTGTGAAACGATCAAAGGCATCACGGCTCATGCCATGTAAGCGCATGATTTTCATGCGCTGAGCCAGCTCAGGGTCGCGCGTGACGACCATGCCACCCTCTCCAGTGGTCAGGGTTTTGTTGGCATAAAAGCTGAACACCGTGACTGCCGAAGCCAATGTGCCGACCAAGCGTCCGTTGCAGGTGGCGGGCAAGGCGTGGGCAGCGTCTTCTACCACCTTGACCCCGTGGCGCTGAGCCAAGGCCAGCAAACGCTCCATGTCTGCTGCCAAACCGGCAAAGTGCACTGGCATGATGACCTTGGTGCGTGGCGTCAGCGCTGCAGCCACGGCATCAACATCGATGCACAAGGTGGCGGGGTCTATGTCCACCAAGACCACATCGGCCCCCAGATAGCGCACCACTTCAGCTGTCGCCGTGAAGGTAAGGGTCGAGGTGATGACCTCATCGCCCGGCCCAACGCCCAATGCCTCAAGTGCCAGGTGCAAGCCGGCGGTGGCTGAGTTGACTGCCAAAGCCGTGAGCTCAGGGTCGCCCAAGA
Source organism: Burkholderiales bacterium (assembly GCA_031376995.1). Taxonomy (GTDB): domain Bacteria; phylum Pseudomonadota; class Gammaproteobacteria; order Burkholderiales; family Burkholderiaceae_C; genus CANHBY01. The sequence continues at coordinate 5,152 of JANMEO010000229.1, read as the reverse complement.
ACGCTTTGAAGTCGGCTTCAAAGCGTTGACACTTTGGGCCTGTGGTGATCCAGCCTGAGCGCAAGGTGTCAATCACTTCATTGATTTCTTCCTCGCCAATCTCGGGCAAAGCAAAGGGCAAAAAAGGCACATTCATGGTGTTAGGGAGGGGCGATGATCAGGCTTGAATTCTTCAGTTCTTCAGTTCTTCAGCTCTTTGTTTTGAAGCGGGATGGGCACGTTTTTAGCGTGTCAGCGCTGCAAACCGTGATCGGCCTGAGCCATAGCCATAGCGCAGCACATCCCAAAGCCCGATCACAGAGCCCACACCATAAGCCAAATGGTAAATAACGATCACCAGTGGCACCCGCCACAAAGCGCGCAGGCCACACGCATCTTGCTGTGCCACGCACATGGTCATGAACAGCACGGCGCCTAAATACGAGGTTGCCAAAACCTCTAAAGGCCAGGCCAAGCCAAACAGCGCTGTCACTAGGCTGAGCCCCAAGCTCAACACCAACAGCGCGGGAGCCCAGTGGCGATAGGCGGCGGTTTGTCCATGTTTTTTCATCACGAAAGGCCTCCAGTAGCCATATTGAAGGTATTGACGAAACAGTTGTCCCAAATGAGCGCGCGGTCGATAGATGCTTCGAATGCGAGAAGACTGCCAAATCAAGCCACCCCCTCTGATGATGCGCAAGTTATGTTCATCGTCTTGGTTGCGCACCAAGTTTTCGTCAAACACGCCAAAGCGCTCAAAGGTGGATCGGGGCCAGCAGCCCAGATAGACCGTGTCTGCCCAGCCGTCGTAGTCGAGGCGTCGAGACAAAGCACCCCCAGCCACCCAGGGGCATTGGAAGGCCGCTGCGATGGCCTGATGCATCGGCCCAGCTAGTAAGTCGGGCTGCGCATACCAGGGGCCGCCCACATTGTCAGCCCCTGAAGCGACCAACACAGCCAACGCCTGGCGGATGTAGTCAGCGGCATATTCAGTGTGCACATCCATGCGCACGATCACGTCGCCTTTTGACGTTAAGAGCGCAGCATTCAAGCCAGTAGAGACAAAATGCTGCAGATTGTCGATTAATTGAATGCGTGGATCAGCTTGGCACAGGTGAAGCAAGATCTCGCGAGTCCCATCATCGCTCATGCCATCAGCCACCAGCAGCTCAAGCTGCCATCCTTCGGGCAAGGCTTGCTGCATCACGCCTTGGCAAAAGTTTTTGATGTAGCCTTGCTCGTTGCGGCAAGGCACGATCACACTGACACAGTGCTTGGCCTGATGATGCGGGTCGCTTGCGAATGTGTGGCCGTCTGTTGCATGGCCTTTCAGGGGTTTCTCCGTGCGCTGATGCCCAGGCACACTTAAGTTTTGTGCAGTCTGCAAACCAGGTGGTACCTGAGAGTCGGGTGCACTCAGCGTGCAACTTTGCGTTGGGCTGGCCGTGTCATTCATGCATTGATTGGGTTGTGGAGTGATGAGATCCTAATCGTTTGGCGCTGATACTCTGCTCGTACAGATTCAGCATGACATCCATTTGAACTTGCCGATCACCCTCTTGCTCAATCCGAGCTCGGTGGCAGCAACCCCAGCGCTGGGTAAGATGGGGTTGCTCGAACAACGCTTGCAGAGCCTGGGCGAGCCGTTGCGGCTGGGGCCAGCCTTGGGTGTCGATTAGGCATGATGCGGCTTCGGGCTCATGGGCTAAGGTCAACCAGTAGCGGTTGGCTGGTAAATTGGTGGCAATGACGGACAGGCCGCAGGCCATGCTTTCCAGCACCGATACCGAGGTGGCATCGCTGCAAGGCACTGATACCGAGGTATGGCAGCGGCTCAACACGGCTTGCATCTGAGCGTCATTTAGGCGGCCATGGAAGTGCACACACGATGTCAACCTCAAGTCGGCAACTTGAGCCTTCAAGACGGGCGTCAATGAGCCACCACCCATCAAATGCAGTTGAGCATTGGCGCTCGGGCACGACAGTCGCAACGCAGCCACTGCGTCAATGATGCATCCGATGTTGTAGTTGGGTTCCCAGGCCCGCAGGCTGGCGATGTGAAACCCGTCTTGGGGTTTGTCTGTCCAGGGTACTGGCCTAAAGCGCTGTAAATCAACACCCCAGTGCACAAGATGCAAGGCTGCTTTGGGGGAGTAGGCTTGGGCAGCCTCCAGTAAATCTTGCGAGTCGCCAGTAATCACATCAGCCTGACGCAGTATCCAGCCGGTCAGGGTTCGAACCATGGGGTTGTGCTGGGGGGATACCAACAAGTCACTTCCCCAGGCGGTGATGAACAGCGGCCCAAGGCGGCAGCGTGCAGCCAGATAGCCGTAAGAGGTGACGTAGTGGGCGTGAACAATATCGGGCTTTAAGGCCATCAAGTGGGCCCGTGTTTCTCCTACACGCCATAGCCAATCGGTGGTACGTCGAACAGGGGCCAACACCCGTTGCTCGACGCCAGTTTGTGCTTGTGGTCGAGCCGTGATGAGCGACACCTGGCAGCCTCGAGCCATCATCTCACCTGCCCAGCGCTGCACATGCACGCTGTTGGCGTCACCCAATAAACACAGGTGCAGACTCAAGGCGAGAGGGGGCCAGCCCATTGTTGGTAGTGCGCTTGCAAATCTGGATATCGCGCCAAGCAATCGGCATCGAGCTCGCGGGTGTCGCCCACCACATGGGCGGGCTGACCTTGAACCACGGCAAAGTCAGGCACCATGCCGCGCACGTAGCTGAAAGCTTTGACCAACACACCTTTGCCCAACTGGGTGCCAGGCGCGATCACCGAGTGGGGGCCAATGAAGCCGTAAGGCCCTAATCGGGTTGTCGCTCGCACATAGCCTTCAGGGGCGGGGTGTCCCCAATATGCACGCCCTTGCACACGCACAGCCACATGGCTTGAGTGGCTGAGGATCGACACGTGGTTGGTGATTTGACATCCTTCGCCAATGTGCAATCCCCCTGAGGCGTCAATAAAGTTGAAATGCCCAATGAAGACGTGATCGGCCAAGTCCAGTTGTACCCAGTCTTGTACCTGCGTTGATTTGCTGATTCGGGTGTGCGCCAGCCACAAACCATCGTGTCGACGTATTCCATAGCGCATGCCCGATGCATGCCGTGGACACAGGCGTGACCAAAAGCGAGAAAAGGGCTGTAGGAGGCTCATTCATTCTTCCGTTGGGGGGTAGAGTCGCTTTGGGCAAAAGCTGCCAGCTCCTTCAGGGTTGCCCGGTGTGGTAGGGGCCGCCTTGAGGTGCCTGGGATTGGGGCGGGTCAACTTGGTTAAGCGGAGCTTGGGACAACAGAGTGGCCTTGGTGATTTCGTCAAGCAAAGAGTCCTTGATGCTGGCTTCAAAGGCCGCGACGGTTTCTGCAAAGCCATTATGGAGTCCAAGTTGCAGGCCTGACACGCCATCGTCAGTGCGAGCGTTTAATAAATTGACTTTGTCAGTCTTGCTTAAATGGTTGTCTGCGGCATTGAGAATGCAATGCATGAAAGTGGTGACAGTTGGTGTGTGTCCGTTATGGAGTGCGATAAATAGACCTGTAGTGCCGTTGCTTTTGCAAGCTCTCAGAAGATTAATTTTTGCATCTTTGCTCAAAGCCTTTTCTTCAGCATTGAGGATGCACAATGTAAACACCTTGACCGTTTGTGCATGGCCGTTTTGAAACGCCATAAAAAGGCCCTGTGTGCCGTCGCTGATGTGCGCGGACAGTAAATTGACCTTGTCGGCCTTGTTCAAGTCATTGTCGTCTGCGTTTAAAACCCATTGGGTAAAGGCCTTCACAGTTTCGGCATGGCCATTGTGAAGCGCCATAAAAAACCCATTGGTGCCATGGGGCCGGTACCTAGCTTTGAGCAACTCAAAGTGGGCGCGTGACTTGGATGGCTGAGGGTTCAGGTTCTCGGCAGTGGCCTCAAGGATGTGTTGAACATCGATCAGTGAGCCATCAAAGAGTGCAAGATGCAGGTTTTCTGCGCTGGCCGAGATGATATTTCGGTCCATGGCTGGTTGTAAATTTGAATCCAAACATACCGCAGTTATGGGGACTGGCTTATTCAAGCCCAAGCTGTACAACTTGATCTGGTTTGAATCTACGAGCAAATCATTGAATTGCAGGCCACCGAGCTCTTGTGCGGTCGGCTTGACGACGCGTTTGTAGTGGGCGCTACGGTTGGGGTCATACAGTTTGACTGCAAAGTAGGCTTGCTGTTGGCGCATTTTGCGCTGTACATGCAGTGCCATGCAGTGATTGTCAGTGTTCAATAGGCAGTTAACTTCCACGGACTCTTGTTGACTTTCAGCTTTATTTTTCTGAGTCTCCTCCAAAGCCTCGGCTAGCGCTTTCAGATAGCGACCAAGCTGGCGGCCGTCAAAAACATGTTTGCAGGCTGGCGGAGCTTGCTGAATGGATTGCAGATAAGCTTTGTTGTAATGAGCCAGCTGTTGATCAAATTGGGCATGAATGCCAGCTTTGCTTGAAAACACTTTCATCAGCTCGCTTTTTTTGCCTGGGTGTTGAGCAAAAAGCATGCTCATGTGACGGCAGCATACGAACTCTCGTGGGGGGGGCTGGGCGCCAACAAGCTCTGCCGCTACCAATAACTTTCCATTGAGCTTGACATCGGGGGCTCCGTGGGTGGATGGGTAAGGCAGACCTTGGGTCTTGAGATTGTTGACAGCCTGCACGTGCCTGCTAGTTGGGCTATTGCTTGAGCTTGCAGGGCGAGAAGAATCGGTTTGGGAAAACTCCAGGGGAGTCGTGCGTAGAATTTGTGGGGCGAGGCGGGCTGGGGGGGTATGAAGTTGACCCGCCGTTGAGTGCGACGGTGGCATGACCCCATCCCTGGGATTGGGTCCCCTTGTAGGGCAGATGTAACCCCCGATTCTGAGTGGCATCGCTGTTAGCGAATGCGGCTCACAAATTCAAAAGGGTACCCGTTTTCGGTTCCAATAGGCACATCGACGTGGCTGTTGATTTGCATCTCCCCTCGTTCAACGAATTGTCAATTCGGCCGGGTGCCAAGGCTGCTATACCCATCGGAACTGAAGATGGGTATATACCCCTCGGAACTGAAGATGCCGGATCGCAGAGCCGTTTTGAAAACGGATCTGCGGCGTTGTAAATGCTCGCGATACCAAATGGTATCGCTGTGCTTTACGCCTTGCAT
>JANMEO010000161.1:0-4515 GCA_031376995.1 Burkholderiales bacterium | reverse complement strand
TGAATTGAAGACTTGGCAAATCGGGGGCGTCCATGTACGACAGAAGCCTTCATACTTCAGCAGAGGCGATATTTTTCTCCACCTCAAAACATCTCGAAATCGCCACTTTGCTTCATATCTTCTATAAGCTCGCCTTGCTCGATGAGGTCGGCGTAGCTGCACACACGGTTGCGTCCATGTTCTTTGACGTAGTAGACCGCCTTGTCAGCACGCTCAAACGCATTGGAGGGTGTGTCAGTTGGGCGCAAACATGTGAAGCCAATACTGACGGTGATGTGGCCCACCTGAGGAAACACATATTTCTCAATGTTGCATCGAAAGCGCTCAAAAGCCCCAGCGGCATCGATTGGTTTGTGGCAACTCAAAAGAACCACAAACTCCTCGCCACCAAAACGATAAAGCCTGTCATAAGACCGAAATGTCACCCGCATCAGCCGAGACAAAAGCAACAAAACCTCATCGCCAATCAAGTGACCGTAGCGGTCATTCACCCGCTTGAAATGATCAATATCAATGACGCCAAGCCAACAGTTGCCCAACCCTTCAGAGGCTGAACGGCGGTCATGATCTATATCTCTGGGCATCAGGGTTTGCTGGGCCGATACTTTGAGAAAAGCCACGTCAAAGGTTTTGCGATTGAGCAAGCCCGTTAGGGTGTCACGTTCGCTGTAATCGAGCAAGCTGACAAAGTTACAGTAAATACGCAAAATACTGCTCACCAACAACTTGTCTGCAACCTCCAGAGGCTTTGGGGTTTGAATCTCCATCACACCCCCAAAGCCATACTCAGCCAGCACCGGAAAAACCGTGATGTGAGGCACCCCACCGACCTCAATCACCGTTTGTGCCTCCATGGCTTGGAGGCGGTAAGGAATCTCACCCACACGGGGCAGAGTGCTGATCTCGGCCCATGCAGGGTCTGCCGTGGCCACCACCGAATCTGAAGTGAGTTGAGCACGCATCAGCCACCGCTCCTCACCCAGATCCTTGGCTTCCCCGACACGCCGATAAATGGCCACCCGATCAGGGCGCAGCAAGTCTCTAATGGCACCAACGAGCGGGATATCGAGCAAGTCGCGGTCGCGAAACCGCGTCAGGTCGGCCAGATGATTAGCAAGATCAGACATAAGAGGTAGGGGTAACAATGCAGCATAGGGTGGGAGCTCAAGCGATCGCGTGCGCGCTGGTGTAGCGACCAATCAAGGCCAAAAGATCTTCTTCAGAGTAGGGCTTGCCGAGATAATGATCAACGCCCAACTCGGCAGCGTAATCGCGGTGTTTTTGCGCGATGCGTGACGTGATCATGATGACGGGCAAGTCACGCAATCTTGAATCGCCGCGGATATTGCGCACCAAGTCAAAACCATCCATCCGCGGCATTTCGATGTCGCTGAGCACGATCTGAGGCTTCTCTTCAGCCAGTTTTTCTAGCGCCTCCATGCCATCCTTGGCCAGTGCCACGCGATACCCCTCGCGAACCAACAAACGCTGGGTCACCCGCCGCACCGTCAAGGAATCATCTACGACCAGCACCAGGGGTGCCAAGCGCACCTCCTCGGCTTTGGCTTGCTCTGCCCCCAACATCATGGGTTCGTGCAAAGCCGCCTGGGTAGCTTTGCGTGCCGAGTCAGCGTACAAGGTGGCCAATGCCACGGGGTTATAAATCAGAGCAACCGCGCCCGAGGCCAACAAAGTCACCCCAGCCAAGCCCGGCAGGCGCTCTAATTGCGGCCCCAGATTTTTGACCACAGCTTCTTGGTTGCCTAAGACTTCGTCAACCTGCACCGCAATAAATCGTTGGGCACTCTTGATGATGGCCAAGAAGCGTGTGCCCGTGGTGGTCTCGCTGCTCATGGCGCTGAGCCGCAAAAGGGCGCCCAGCCAAAAGAAAGGAATGTTGCGGTCTCCGAAGAAGAAATTGCCTGTCGTTAAAGATTGGTAAATCTCTTCAGAAGTGCTGCGACGAATGGCTTCAACCATGGTGGAGGGGACAGCCAAGGTGGTCTCTCCAACGCGCATCATCACGATTTGAGTCACGGCCGTGGTCAAAGGCAACAAAAGCTTGAAACTCGTGCCTTGACCGGCTGCCGAGGTGGTCTCGATGCGGCCACCAATTGCATTGACTTCAGAGCGCACCACATCCATGCCGACACCCCGCCCAGCCAGCTCAGTCACATGATCGGCCGTTGAAAAACCGGGGGTGAAAATCAGGTTAGCAAGTTCATTGAAGTTATGAGGTAAACCCTGGTCGATCAAGCCCAGGGCCAAGCCTTTATCACGGATGCGCTCGAGATTCAAGCCCGCACCATCATCCCTGAAAGCCACGCTGACCTCGTTGCCTTCTTGAGTGACGGTGACGGCAATCGTACCAATGGAGTCTTTGCCAGCCGCCCGGCGGGCGTCCGGCAGCTCAATGCCATGGGTCACGCTGTTGCGCAGCAAGTGCTCGAATGCACCGGTCATTCGATCAAGCACCCCACGATCAATTTCGATCGATGCCCCCACAATATCTAGACGTACTTGCTTACCGGTTTCTTTGGAGGCTTGCCTGACCACCCGGTAAAGCCGATCTGACAGGCTGTCAAACTCCACCATGCGGGTGCGCAGCAAATCATCTTGCAGCTCCCGAGTCAAGCGGCCCTGCGACGCCAACTCATCATCGGCATTATCTAAGGTACGGTTCAGCGTTCGCTGCACCGTGGCCACGTCGTTGACCGACTCAGCCATCATTCGGGTGAGCTCTTGAAAACGCGTGAAGCGGTCGAACTCAAGCGGATCAAACGATTGATCTGCGGCCTTGGCTGCCTCGATGCGCGAGGCCATTTGGGTTTCACCCTGAATTTCAATATCCCGAAGTTGCAAGCGCAAGCGCTCTAAGTTGTCAGTCAAGTCACCCAACGAGCCACGCAAATCGCTCACCTCTGAGGCCAGGCGAGAGCGGCTGATACTGACTTCGCCGGCTTGATTGACTAAGCGATCAAGCAGCGGCACGCGAACACGCACTGCAGAATGAGTGCCACTCGATTTTGTCACCGCAGACACAGGGATTGCGACCGGTATCTCTCCACCCAGATGCGACCAGTCAATATCAGTCACATCGCGAGAAATCGACGCCGCCAAGGATAGCTTGGGAGATGCCAAGGGGCGGGGCTGCACGACAGACCCGGCAAGAGGCTCAATGCGCTTGATTGGCTCAATCGGCTTTGGCTCAACAATCACAACTTGTGCATTAGGCCCGCCAGATTTTGTCAAGGGCTCAGCAATTGATGGGTCACGCGTGCGCAGTTGCTCAAAGGCGTGCATCAAGGCATCTGAGCGCGCATTCAAAATCTCAATGTCTTCAACTTCAGCTTGGGACTGGCTGAGCATGCGCTCAATGCGTGACTCTAAGCGATGAGCCATTTCACCCAGACGCATCGCCCCCGCCAGCCGAGCGCCACCTTTGAGGGTGTGCAAGGTGCGCATGCACGCCCCGCCATGAGTAGCAACAGCAGGCTCACGCGCCCAATCGCGTATTTGCGTTGCCAGCGTGGGCAACAATTCGTGCCCCTCTTCTTCAAAAATAGGAAACAAATCAAGATCGACGGCATCCACAGCGTCAATATCGTCTTCGTCTGCCGCATCATCTTCTGTGAGGCTTGAGACATGTCCGTGATGGGGGGTTGCTTTCGCTGGCGCAGGTTCAACCAGCTCGGGCATACCCAAAGCACCCATCAGTGACATCGATGAAGGCAAAAAATCAATCGGTGGCTCGTCATACAAGGACCGCAAACTCGAGCTGTGTGCCTCGCTTGAATCCTCGGGCTCACTCAATTCATCAAAGAGCGTGTCAACACTCAAACGCCCAAGGCGTTGTGCCGATGCCAGCTCTAATGCTGCCAAGCGAGCCAGCAAGCCAGGTGAAGGCTCTTTGAGAAACCCCGCGGCAAACTGATGCAACATGCCCCGAATTTCATCAGCCACATCTGGAAAAAGCTGAGCTTCTTCAGGGGTACCAGAGCCTGCCGCCTGAGAGCGCATTGCAGCATCTTCTAGAGCTCTGGCCAAGCCTGACAAGCCCGTGAAACCAATCGTGGCTGAACTGCCTGCCAATGAATGCGCCAAAGCCACCGTCTCATCGCTGATGGCTTGATCAGCTGATTCGATGGCCCACTCGGCCAAGCTGATGCTCAATCGACGAGAAAGCTCATCAGCCTCATTCAAATAAATGTTGAACAGTGGGATGCTGATCTTGAGCTCACCGATGAATTTTAACGGGGCCGCCTCCGTCTGATCTGCTGTGCGTGCGTATGCAGCCGACTCGGGAGGAGCAGTGGGTACGGCCGCCACCACCTCGGTCAAGTAGGCTGAAACGACTTCGGACTCATCGGTTTTGGAGCGCTCAGATTCAGCCGGTGCAACATGGACCACCTCTGGCTCGGCTGGCTCGGCTGGCTCGGCTGGCTCGGCTGGCTCGGCTGGCTCGGCTGGCTCGGCTGGCTCGGCGACAGCGTCCTCAAGATCGCCCACTAAAGT
>JANMEO010000143.1:0-3724 GCA_031376995.1 Burkholderiales bacterium | reverse complement strand
ATGCACCACATGGCCACTGACGCTGTAGGTTCTCCCCAGTAGGGTGGCGGCTTGCACCAAGTTGCCTGAGTGCAAGGCTGCACGCAGGGCTGAGCTCGAGACCCGTTGGCCTTCAAGCTCAAAGCTTGGCATGCGCGCGACATCAAAGCCATGTTTGGCCCCAGCGGCACTGAGCACACCGTGGTCTCCGGCCCTTTGTGCACCAAAACGAAAGTCGTCGCCCACCAAAACATACTTGGCTTGCAGCCCCGCTACCAAGACCTCAGACACAAAGCGTTCAGGGCTTAAGGCGGCAAGGGTGGCATCAAATCGCAACACCAACACCTGATCAACACCACATCGCTTGAGTTCGATCAGGCGGTCGCGCAGAGTGGCAATGCGTGCTGGGGCAGCCAGGGGCTTGCCCGAAAGGCGGCAAAAATAATCACGGGGATGGGGCTCAAACGTCATCACGCAACTTGGCAAGCCGCGCTGCCGCGCCTCATCATTGAGCCATGCCAGCATGGCTTGATGGCCCAGGTGCACGCCGTCAAAGTTGCCAATGGTCAACGCGCAGGGGCGGGCCATGTTGGGGTGATGCCATCCACGAAAAACTTGCATAACGTCAGTTCGGATTAAGAGCGCCCAGATGGGGGTGGCGCAAAGGCCGGGTTTGATTGCAAGGGGACGGCTTCCAGCGCCGATTGAATATCGAGCTACCCTGCCGATTCAAAAATGAGCCAGGTTGGAGGGGTATAAGTGTACTGACGAGCTGGCTTTTATCTCAGCCTTCTTGTTTTTAATTGCACGCCAGCTCGGACGGCATGGCGTGGACATCGCCGGGCAGGTCTTTACCCGTTGCGGCCAGCAGCTCAAAGTGATCATTTTCAGAGCATCCTCGCATCTCAGCGATGCGCGCGCGCAAGGGGCCTTCGGGCAACAGGTTCTGGAAGAAGGGTGGCAGCAGCCAGCCTCGCTTGGGGTCCCTCGACAGCGAGCCATTGAGAGGCGTAGCACCCACGGCCTTCCAGAAAGCGGCTTGGGCCTCGGGATCGCTCGCGCGGTAGCTCAGTGACAGCGTCGCCTGATGCGGGTCGCACAGGAAGACCTCATCCGCTACGAACCGGTTGATGGTGGGATCGTTCGAGAGTGGGTACTGGAAGAGCATGCCAACACGGCGCGCGCCCAGCAAAATGGCCAGAGCCTTGACGTTCACGAGTGGCTCCAGGGCTTGAGTGCGGCCAGACGGCTTCGCGTCTGGTCAATCACCGACTCTACAACCGGCGCAGTTGGCGAGGCCTGCAGCCCCAGGGCGGCCTCTTTGGGCACCATCAACAGCTCGAGGCCCAGCTTGTCCGCCAGCGGCTTCGCGCAGATCGGCTTGCCGTAGACCCGACGTTTGTAATAGGGATCGGATTTCGGCAGACACTTGGCTGAGCGCGCGATTCAAACTGATGTGCGGCAAGGCTGGAAGCTGGAGGTGTTGTCCCTGGCGGTAAGCCAGTCCACTGTTTGCAAACCGCTGTCATTCCCGCGAAAGCGGGAATCCAGAAACTGTGTCAAGTCACATCCATCACATCTTTTGCCAAGGCTCTCTGGATTCCCGCCTTCGCGGGAATGACGGGAAGGCACATCACTTTGAATCGCACCCCTTGGCTGATGATGTTCATTTCTTCAAAGCAGAATATTTTTCTAATGTTCTACTTTGTTGTGCGTTTGGTCTGGGCCTGAAGCTCGCCAGCTGATGTCGCCGTCCAACCAACGCCATTGGCCAGGGGCCAAGTCGGCAGGCAAGATCAGGGGGCCAAACTGGCTGCGGTGCAAGTGCTCAACCCGGTTGCCCACAGCCGCCATCATGCGTTTGACTTTGTGATATTTGCCCTGAATCAAAGTCATGCGCAAGCCATACAGGCCATCAGCACGCTCACCCGTGGGCTCAGCAAAGGTGGCGGCAACCGTGGCGGGGTCGTCGATCAGCTTGACGCCGGCCAGCAACTGAGCCACCTGGTCGGGCGTGACAGGGTGCTTGCAGCCGACCTCATAAACTTTGGGTATATGGTGCTTGGGCGAAGTCAATTGATGCAGCAGGTTGCCGTTGTCGGTGAATAGCAGCAAGCCGGTGGTGTCAGCATCCAGTCGGCCAATGCTTTGAACGTCGCGGCGGCGCAGCGGGGGCGGCAACAAGCTGTAGACGCTGGGGTGATGCTTGGGCTTTTGTGAGCATTCGACGCCCGGGGGCTTGTGCATCATGAGCAGAGCCTGGGCGTGATAGGGCCAGATTTCTCCCCTCACCGCCAACACCAGCCCTTGAGTCGACAGTCCGATTTCAGGGTCGGTGCAAACTTGGCCTTGCCATTGCACATGGCCCCCCAAAATCAAACCCTCACAATCGCGGCGCGTGCCAAAGCCTTGTGTGAACAAGGCCTGACTCAATGTCAAGCGAGCCGGCTTCAATCGCGAAAATTGTTAAATGACAAGGGCGCATCGGCCACGGCTTGGCGGATTTCGGCCATGGCAGCTTGCAGGTCATCACGCTTGGTGCCAGTCACCCGCACCGTATCGCCTTGGATGGCGGCTTGCACTTTGAGTTTGCTTTGCTTGATGAGCGTTTGGATTTTTTTGGCGGTTTCGGTGTCGATGCCGTTTTTGACCAAGATGAGTTGTTTGACTTTGTCTCCCCCGATTTTTTCAATCTTGGCAGTGCGGTCGAGAAAGCGGATGTCAACATTGCGCTTGGTCATTTTGGCCAACAAAATGTCGAGCACCTGACTGATTTGAAAATCGCTGTCGGCAAACACGGTGAGCTCTTTTTCCTTCAACTCGACACGGGCTGACGAGCCTTTGAAATCAAAGCGGGTACCAATTTCCTTGGCAGTTTGATCGATGGCGTTGCGCACTTCGACCAAGTTGGGTTCAAGAACGGTGTCAAAACTGGGCATGGCGGGTTTCCGATAAGGCTGCTGACTGGGGTGTCTCGTGTAATGCAAACGCACTGAGCCTAAGATTGACCAACCCCCGCGTTGAGGGCGTGATCTGGGCCCAACGTGGCTAGCGTGGGGAAATCACTGACAAACAAAATGTAGACATTTATGGCCTCAAGTTTCCTTGGCTGTATTTGGTGGGGGGCATATTCAGGTTGGATCGTTATAGAGGCCACAGAGCCCACAAACGCAACGGTTGCTTCATGCGCCCAGCTTGTTGCTCGGCATACTCACCCGTACCCCAAAAGTAGTCAGCTCGCACGGCCCCAGTGATGGCGCTGCCAGTGTCTTGTGCCATGACGACGCGCTGTAAGGGAGTGCGGCTCAGGGGCTCAGTGGTTTCCAGCCACACGGGCGTACCGTAGGGGATACTCTGTGGATCAACAGCGATCGAGCGCCCTGGCGTCAAAGGCACGGCCTGGGCGCCCAGGGGGCCGATTTGGGCATCAGGCAGTGGCTCTTCTCGAAAAAAAACCACGCGCGGGTTGGCCCAAAGCATCTCTTGCACACGCCGTGGATTTTTTTGAGCCCAGGCTTTGATGCTTGGCCAAGAGGCTTGGTCAGCACTCAATTCGCCCCGATCAATCAGCCAGCGGCCGACCGACTGGTAGGGCTGGTTGTTATGTCCGGCAAAGGCCACCCGGACAACTTTGCTCTGCCCATCTGGCTCTGTGAGCTGCAGTCGGCCTGAGCCCTGAATTTGCAGTATCAAAGCATCTAGGGGGTCTCTCACAAAAGCCAGTTCACGCCCGCGCAAACTTTTG
>JANMEO010000137.1:0-9194 GCA_031376995.1 Burkholderiales bacterium | reverse complement strand
TTAAGCTCTGACCAACTTTTCTCAGTTCATCTGTCAACTCAGGGCTTTCTTTCCCTCGCACAAGCGGTCCTCTGGCTGCGTTGCTGCAGGTAGGGGCCATAAATTTACTGCATCGCAGCAAATATCCATTGAAATACGCTTAAATACACCTATACTCTCGTATTGTGTTGCACTGCAGCATTCACCATGATCCATCAGACACCCGATCCACTCTAACTTTGGAGATATACCATGTTGACCGCAGAACAAATCGTTGCCACCCACAAAGCCAATCTTGAAACCATTTTTGGCCTGACCAACAAGACGTTTGAAAGCGTTGAAAAAATTGTTGAACTGAACATGCAAGCCCTCAAGGCTGCCGTGGGTGAAGCCGCTGAGGCAACCCGCGCTGCAATGGCCGTTAAAGACGCTCAAGAGCTGCTGGCTTTGCAAAGTGGTCTCTTGCAACCCGCAGCTGAAAAGGCTGCCGCTTACGGCCGTCATCTTTACGACATTGCCGCTGCTGCCAATGCCAGCATCAGCAAGGTGATGGAAGAAACCACGGCCGACTCACAGCGCAAAGTAATGGCCATGGTAGAAACCGCAGCCAAAAATGCCCCTGCTGGCACTGAATCGGCTGTGGCTTTGGTGAAGTCAGCTGTGGCTGCTGCCAGCAATGCTTATGAGAGCGTGCACAAAGCAGCCAAACAGGCTTCTGATGTCGCTGAAGCAAACTTTCAAGCAATGACTGCCACTGCTGTCAAAGCCAGTCAATCGGTTGCAAGCAAAGCCAAACGCACTTAATCGTTCAACGCGGTTAGGTCGTCACCCCAAAAGCCTGGTGCCTGCACCAGGCTTTTTTGCGTCAAGTTTGAAATCAAAACCTGAGCACTGCTTGCAAACCCTCAGTCAAGGGATGCGCCATTATTCCATCAGGGCATATTTGCACAACAAACATGTACTTCCAGGGGATAGGGCACTGCATTACAGTAGGGCCCCACCCTTTGAGTCTCAGACAACCTAAGAATGTACGCCTACTCTGAATTTGATCAACAGTTCATACGTCAACGTGCAGCGCAGTTCCGCGATCAATTGCAGCGCAACATCGCTGGCGAGTTGGGTGAGGACGAGTTTCGTCCTTTGCGACTTCAAAACGGCTGGTACATCCAGCGGCATGCGCCCATGTTGCGGGTTGCAGTTCCTTACGGCGAGCTCAACGCCAAACAATTGCGAGCCCTGGCTCAGATCGCCCATGACCATGATCGTGGCTATGCCCACTTCACCACCCGACAAAACCTCCAGTACAACTGGATTCCGTTGGCGAGCAGCGCCGATGTGATGGATGCGCTGGCTGAGGTACAAATGCACGGCATTCAAACCAGTGGCAATTGCATTCGCAACATTACCAGCGATTGCTTTGCAGGCATCGCTGCCGATGAAGTCGTAGATCCGCGCCCTTATTGTGAAATTCTTCGCCAATGGAGCACGCTGCATCCAGAGTTCGCTTTTTTGCCCCGCAAATTTAAAATTGCCGTTCACGGGGCCCGCGAAGACCGCGCGGCCATCGGATGGCACGACATCGGACTGCAACTCCTCAAAAATGAGGGGGGTGAGATTGGTTTTCGTGTGTTGGTTGGTGGTGGCATGGGTCGAACCCCAATGATTGGTTCGGTGATTCGAGAGTTCCTGCCCTGGAACCAAATTTTGGTCTTCATTGAGGCCATTGTGCGCGTGTACAACCGATTTGGTCGGCGCGACAACATGTACAAGGCGCGGATCAAAATTTTGGTGAAGGCACAAGGCCAGCAATTTATCGATGAAGTAGAACAAGAGTTTAAAAGCATCCTCAATGACGACCTCGACGGTGATGCCCACTTGATTACACAAGCCGAACTGGAACGTGTACAAGCTCACTTTCAAAAGCCCCAGGGCTTGACGGTTGACCCCACCACAGCTGACGCCGCCGTCACTGCATTTTCAAGCCTTCCAAGCCCTCCAGGTGCACCCGTGGCCTATACGCGTTGGCTTGAACGAAACGTGCACGCACATCAAGTACCAGGCTTATGCGCAGTAACCCTGTCACTCAAGCGCCACGGCCAAGCTCCAGGGGATGCGACTGACACCCAAATGTGGGCAGCGGCAGACTTGTCCGAGCGTTTTAGCTTGGGCGAACTGCGTGTGTCACACGATCAAAATCTTGTACTGCCGTGGGTGAAGGTCAGCGAGCTGCATGCGCTTTGGCTGGGCGCACGGGAAGCCAGCTTTGCCGTACCCAACATCGGCCACTTAACGGACATGATTGCTTGCCCTGGGGGCGATTTTTGTTCGCTGGCCAATGCGCGATCAATCCCCATTGCGCAAGCCATCACCGAGCGGTTTGATGACCTTGACGAGCTGCTCGACATTGGCGATATCGATTTGCACATCAGTGGTTGCATCAACTCGTGCGGGCACCATCACAGCGGGCACATCGGCATTCTTGGCGTCGACAAAGACGGTGCTGAGTGGTACCAAGTGACGCTGGCAGGCTCAGACGGCTCAACACTCAGTGGCGAGGCCGCAGCGGGCAAAGTCATTGGCCCCTCATTTGCCGCAGACGAAGTGCCCGATGTCATTGAAGCCATCATCGACGTTTACCGCCAACATCGCGCACCGAACGAAAAATTCATCGACACCGTTAAACGTGCTGGGCTTGAGCCATTCAAGACTGGCGCCAATGCCGTTCGCCGCACTACCGCCAAGGCGGCTTGATTCTGGTTTTTACCAAGGCACCGTATGAAGTTCATCACTCGTCAAAACGATCTCTGGCATACGGAAACCGGTGAGGATGGGCCTATTGTCACCCTCACGCCACACCCCCACAGCCTGTTGAGTTTGCAGCAATGGCACAGTGTGCGCAGTCATTGGCCCAGCGACATGCCAGTTGCTGTAGCCCTCGCCAATGACATCGATGTGAGCAGCATCATCAATGATTTGCCCCGCATCAGCATGGTGACCTTGCACTTTCCAAAATGGGTCGATGGACGTGCTTACACTCAGGCACGCCTGCTTCGCATCCGACACCGCTACCATGACGAAATTCGTGCGACCGGCGACGTCTTGGTCGACATGATGCCGCTGCTGCAGCGCACCGGCTTCAGCGAGGTGGTTCTGCGAGGCGACCAACTTCAAGCAAGCGCTCAAAAAGCATTGTCATTTTTCCCAGAGCACTACCAGGGTGATGCGCGAGACCCTCATCCTCGATTTGTCCGCGGGCAGGTCTGATCACCATGAGCGCGATTCAACTTTATGCCAAAGCCACTGCAGGGTTTAAACAGCGGCTGCAGCAAGCGCTGAGCGTCTTGGAAGATGCCGCTTCGCTACATTTGGGCAAAATCGTTCAGTCGACAAGCCTTGGGGCTGAAGACATGGTGATTACTGACCTGATTGCACGCCATCATTTGCCCATCCCTTTGGCCACATTGAATACGGGCAAGTTGCATGCCCAAACGCTTTCACTGGTGCCACAAATTGAAGCCCATTACAAAATGCCGGTTGAGGTTTATCACCCGGTCTCAGAGTCCGTCATGCATTTTGTCAAGGCTCATGGCGAGCGCGCCATGTTTGAAAGCGTCGAGCTGCGCAAAGCATGCTGCCAGCTTCGCAAGCTAGAGCCACTTTCTCGCATGATGGCTGGGCGCAGCGCCTGGGTCACAGGCCTGCGCCGAGAGCAGTCATCCAACCGTGGCGAGGTCTTGTTACAGGCACAAGATGAACAAGGGCGTACAAAATTCAACCCCTTGGCAGACTGGACCTGGGCTGACGTTTGGCATTACATCGACCTGCACCACGTCCCTTTTAACCGCTTGCACGATGAATTCATGCCCAGCATTGGGTGTGAACCTTGCACGCGCGCCATAGCCGTTGGCGAAGAATTTCGTGCAGGTCGCTGGTGGTGGGAAGACGAAAAAGCCAAAGAGTGTGGCTTGCATGTCAACACGCCCGACCTTTCTCCAATCGGAATCCAATCATGAATGCGCCATTAACACTTGAGCAGCTACTTCCCCAACTCGATCACACCCATCTCGACTGGCTCGAAGAAGAGGCGACTTTCATCTTGCGCGAGGCTGTTGCTGCGTTCGAGCGGCCCGCATTGTTATTTTCTGGGGGCAAAGATTCGTGCGTTGTTCTGCGCTTAGCAGAAAAAGCTTTTAAAATGAAAACAGCCTCTGGCCAGTACAAAGGCAAATTACCTTTTCCTTTGCTGCATGTCGACACGGGACATAATTTCCCAGAGGTGATCGAGTTTCGCGATCAGCGTGTTGCTGACATGGGTGAACGTTTGCTGGTGAGTCACCTAGAAGACTCTATCCAGCGTGGCAGCGTGCGGCTGGGCCACCCTCTTGAGTCACGCAACGGCCATCAAACGGTGGCTCTTCTTGAGGCCATCGAAGAACATCGTTTTGATGTGCTGATGGGTGGCGCACGTCGCGACGAAGAGAAAGCCCGCGCCAAGGAGCGCATCTTTAGCCACCGAGACAGTTTTGGCCAATGGCAACCCAAAGAGCAACGCCCTGAACTTTGGACGCTGTTCAACACCCGCATCAAACCGGGCGAACACATGCGTGCCTTCCCCATCAGCAATTGGACTGAGCTTGATGTATGGCTGTATATCGCCCGAGAGAATATCCCGCTGCCTGGCCTGTACTTTACGCACACGCGCCAAGTGATTCGACGTAAAGGCTTGCTGGTCCCTTTGACCGACGTGACACCCGCACAAGACCATGAAACGGTTGAATCGGCTCAGGTCCGTTTTCGCACGGTCGGTGACATGACATGCACCTGCCCCGTCGAGAGTGATGCTCGCACGGCCATCGATATCGTGGCTGAAACGCTCAAGGTGACCGTGAGCGAGAGAGGTGCCACTCGAATGGACGACCGCACGTCTGAGGCCTCCATGGAGCGGCGCAAAAAAGAAGGCTATTTTTAAGTACCCTGTTGATCCCCAGCGCCCCCCCCCTGATCAACACGCAACCCTTTTTATGACGAAAGACGAGCCCTCTGTGAATGAGCCTCATGCCCTCAAAGATCATCGCGCCCTGCGCTTTCTAACTGCAGGCTCTGTGGACGACGGTAAAAGCACCCTGATTGGACGACTGCTGCTAGACAGCCGCGCCATTTTGGCCGACCAGCTAGACACCCTCGAAAAGAAAGCCGCTGGGGCCCCCATTGACCTCTCGTTGCTCACCGATGGCCTGGAGGCTGAACGAGAGCAAGGGATCACCATCGATGTGGCTTATCGATATTTCGCCACCAAGCAGCGTAAATTTATCATTGCCGATGCGCCAGGCCATGAGCAATACACCCGCAACATGGTGACTGCAGCCGCAGGCAGCGACGCGGCGGTGGTGCTGGTCGACATCACCAAGCTCAATACTTCACAACAGCCCCTGATGCTGCTGCCTCAAACTCGCCGTCATGCGCTTTTGGCACACTTGTTGCGCGTGCCCAGCATCGTCTTTGCCGTCAACAAGCTCGATGCGCTCAGCCAGCCTGGTCCTGCCTATGATGCTGTGCGGCAAGCTCTGATCGAATTCACGCAACAAGCAGGCATCACTACAGCGAGCATTGTTCCGGTGTCCGCCCTGCGTGGAGACAATGTCACGCAACCCCTGCAGGCTGACTGGTATCAGGGCCCTTCTCTGCTGCAAGTGCTAGAACAACTTCCATGCGCCCAAGAGTCCACCGAGGCAGACCTGATGTTGCCCGTTCAATATGTGGCCCGAGAGGGAGAGGGCACAGGCAATCAACCGCGCACATTGTGGGGCCGCATCGCCCAAGGCCAAGTCAAAGCAGGTGATGCGGTTCAAATGTTCCCTAGCGGTGAGAAGGCTGTGGTGACCGAGGTGCGTCGTGCAGGCCTGAGCGTTGGCGTGGCGCTGGCGGGGCAATCTGCAGGCCTGGTGCTTGACCGTCAGTTGGATGTCTCAAGGGGTGATTGGATAGCGTCCCCAGATCAATTGCACGACACACAAAGCTTCTGTGCCACGTTGGCCTGGCTTGACACTGAGCCCGCCGTCATCGGGCGTAAATACTGGGTCCGCCACGGCAACCGATGGGTACAAGGCAGAATCACGCAAATCGACAGTCGCCTTAATATTCACACGCTCCAAGCAACTCAAGCTCACGAATTGGCCACCAATGAAATAGGGCAAGTGCAGATTGAAACACAGCAAGCCTTGCCGGTTGAGCCCTACCTCACTAACCGTGTGGGCGGGTCACTCATCATTGTTGACCCCACAAGCAACCGCACCAGTGGCGCGTTGTTGGTGAAGTCAGCAGCCTGAACAAACACCAGATTGCAGCGAGGTTGACCTATGGGACGGGTGGTTTTTATTGGGGCGGGGCCCGGTGCGGTCGACCTCATGACCCTGCGGGGCGCACAACGCTTGGCCCAAGCCAGCGTGGTGCTGTGCGATGCCTTGACAGACCCGGGTTTTCAAGCGTTAGCACCTGAGGCGCAATGGATCGATGTAGGCAAGCGGGGCTTTTGTGACAGCATGGCCCAAGCCACCATCAATGCTTTGCTGATTAAACATGCCCGTGAAGTCGGCGAAGCGGGTTGGGTGGTCCGGCTCAAAGGTGGCGACCCCAGCGTGTTTGCTCGGCTTGAAGAAGAATTGACCGCCCTGCATGCGATGGGCATCGACACTGAAGTGGTGCCCGGAATCACCTCGGCCCTGGCGGCGGCGGCTGCCATTCAGCGCCCCTTAACGCGTCGTGGTCGTGGTCGCAGTGTGAGCTTAACAACCGCCATGACCCATCAAGGGCCCACGCAAGTCACTCGCCGCGCAGACACCGAAGTGTTCTATATGGCTGGCAGGCACCTCGCTGCGTTATCTAGGCAGCTTTCTTTGGCTGGATGGCCCCAAGAGACTCCTGTTGCTGTGATTTCAAGAGCAGGCTGCACAGACGAATTGCACAGCGACCATACCCTTTGCAACCTGGCCCAGGCCAGCGTGCTTCATGCAGGACGCCCCACCGTCGTGACTGTCGGGGCAGGCGCAACGCCTTTAACCCCCATGAGCAACACAGCTGCTGCGGAGACATCAAGCCGCAAGTCATGCATTAAAGCTAAAATTGTGGGCTTTTTCCCGCCAAACCAAGAGTTCCTGCCATGACCCATGTTGTCACCGAAGCCTGTATCCAGTGCAAATACACCGACTGTGTCGATGTATGTCCGGTTGATTGTTTTCGTGAAGGCCCCAATTTTTTGACCATTGATCCGGATGAATGCATTGACTGCGCTGTTTGCATTCCCGAATGTCCTGTCAACGCCATCGTGCCTGAAGAAGATGTGCCAGGCGATCAGCAGCACATGATTGCGCTCAACGCTGAGCTGGCCAAAATGGGCTGGCCTGCGATCACGAAACGCAAGACCCCCTTGCCTGATGCCGATCACTGGAAAGACCAAACTGGCAAGCTGGTTCACCTGATTCGCCCAGTCTGAGCACCTTTCCCGTTTGACACACAACCCCATCCATACCGACGCCCTGATCATTGGGGCTGGCCCAGTGGGTTTGTTTCAGGTTTTCCAACTGGGCTTATTGAGTGTGCACGCTGAGGTAGTTGATGCCCTGCCCTACGCTGGCGGGCAATGTTCAACCCTTTATCCAGACAAGCCCATCTACGACATCCCCGGACTTCCGCAGTGCTCAGGACAAGAGCTCACCGAGCGACTGCTGACGCAAATTCAGCCATTTGCACCGGGTTTTCACTGGGGCCAACATCTTTGTCACCTCAAGCCCTTGCAAGAGGGCGGCTTTGAGCTGAGTACCCATCAAGGCCAAGCCTTTCGTGCACGCACCGTATTTATTGCCGCAGGGGTGGGCGCCTTTTTGCCGCGACGCTTAGCGCTGCCGGGGTTGCAAGCGCTGACCGGACGGCAAATTTTTGAAGGCGGATCGGCTCAAGAAGTTTGGCAGCCCTGCGCGCAAGGTTCAGCTATGGTGCTAGGCCAAGATGATGAGGCGCTCGAGTCTGCCCTCAAAGCTTGCGAACAAGGATACAAAGTCACCTTGATTAACCGCCGAGAGCAATTGACGGCAACCTTGGCGCAACAACAAGCACTGGCGCAAGCCCGTGCCCAAGGCCGAGTGCAATTCATAGTTGGCCAAGTGGTCGGCTGGAGCGGCACCACAGACCATCTCACTCACCTGCAAGTGATGACGTCTTCGGGGGTCACACAATCTCTTTCTGTTGACAAGATTCATGTTTGCTTAGGACTCGTCCCTCAAGCCGGGGTGATCACCGAATGGGGTTTAGCCCTTGATCGAAAGCTCATCAAGGTGAACCCTGCCACTTTCGAAACCTCCATGCCCGGCATCTTTGCCGTTGGCGATATCAACAGCTACCCTGGAAAGAAAAAACTCATTGTGTGTGGTTTCCATGAAGCCACACTGGCAGCGCACCACGCAGCCACCTTGCTGCACCCAGGGAAAGCGGCTCGACCCTTGCAATACACCACATCAAGCCCTGAACTGCATCGTCGCCTGAAGGTCTCAAGACAAGATTCAGGTGAATGAATGTAGTGCTGAATCAGGCTATAATTTGAAGCTGTTCCCTGATAGCTCAGTTGGTAGAGCGACGGACTGTTAATCCGCAGGTCCCTGGTTCGAGTCCAGGTCGGGGAGCCAAAAAAATCAAGGCCTTAGCGAGAAATCGCTGAGGCCTTTTGTTTTCGGGTGGGGAGTTGGTGCCAGTCCGGTGCCAGTTTTGGGGTGATTGGGTAGGCCCCGAGGTCAAGGCCGGAGTGGTGGTGGCATGCAGACGGTCTGACCAATCAGTGTCCGCTGTGACGTAGGCTTATGCGGTGTGCGCCATTGAGGCCAAATGTGCCCAACCCCCAACAAAGTAAAGTTAACGTCAGTTCGGTTTAAGGGCATGCGGAAGCGCCTTGCGTAAGCCAGGGTTGGTTTGTTTGCAAAGAGGCAATAGGCCACGATTCCACCCATAAGGTTGACCGCGAAGTTCATCGGTGAGCGATGGCGGGTATGCTCAATTTGGCAGAGATTTTTGAGCTCATCAATGACGGCCTCAACCAAAGATCGCTTCTTTAAGAGGGCAGCATCAAAAGGTGTGTGCGTACGAGGCCTCATGTTGCGCCGAGCCTTGGTGATGAGGTCAACATTGCGTTCTTTGCAAAATTCAGTGAGCCATTCAGCGATGTAGCCCTT
>JANMEO010000121.1:0-3297 GCA_031376995.1 Burkholderiales bacterium | reverse complement strand
CATCAACGCGTCCACCCCGGCCTGCACCTGCACCGTCTTTCTCATCGCTTTCATCTCCGCTCTCCATCCAAGGTTGCAATGGCAGCAGACGGTACGCAGTTCACAGAATCAATTCATGCAGATTTGCCGGAAGGACACGGTCCAACGCTTGATCCAGTGACACAATTGATTCATCACCCCTATGTCCCCCCAGAGGGGTTCGAAGCCATGGCACCTGCTGTGCACCGAGCTTCAACGGTTATTTTCCCCAATACCAAGGCCTTGCATGCCCGGCAGTGGAAAGAAAAAACAGGTTATGTCTATGGTTTGCATGGCACGCCAACCACGTTCACCCTCGAAGAGCGCATCGCAAGCCTCGAAGGGGGGGGGCAGTGTCTGCTGGTGCCCAGCGGTTTGGCTGCCATCAGCTTGGTTGATATCGCTTTATTGCGCGCAGGCGACGAGGTCCTGATTCCTGAACAGGCCTATGGCCCCAACAAAGATTTGGCAAGGCATGAGCTGGCAGGCTGGGGTATCTCTCACCGCTTGTACGACCCGCTGGACGTGGCGGCGTTGGCGCAGTCATTGACCCCAGCCACTCGCTTATTGTGGGTTGAGGCCCCTGGCTCAGTCACGATGGAGTTTCCTGATTTGCTCGGCCTCGTGCGCTTGGCGCGTGATCGTGGCTTGGTGATTGCGTTAGACAACACCTGGGGAGCCGGGCTGGCGTTCAATCCGTTTGATTTGACGGGCGACCAATCTGTGGGCGTCGATATCTCAGTCCAGGCCCTGACGAAGTTTGCCTCGGGAGGTGGGGATGTCCTGATGGGGTCAGTCACCACGCAAACACTGGCATTGCATCATCGCTTGAAGTTTTCGCACATGCGTCTGGGTTTGGGTGTGGGTGCCAATGATGTGGAGTTGGTGCTGCGCTCTTTGCCCTCTATGGCGTTGCGCTACGATGCCCAAGATCGCAGTGCACGAAATTTGGCGGCTTGGTGGGCGCAGCAACCTGAGGTGGTTCAGTTGCTGCACCCTGCATTTCCTGATTCTCCTGGCCACGCGCATTGGCAGGCGTTGAGCACTCGTGCCGCAGGGCTGTTTTCTGTGGTTTTTGATGCTCGTTTCAGTGATGAGCAGGTGGATGCATTTGTGGATGGCTTGCGCTTGTTCAAGCTGGGCTACTCTTGGGCTGGGCCTGTGAGTCTTGTCGTGCCGTACAACTTGTCAACCCTTCGCCAGGCCCCCGCTTGGCAAGGCACGGTGGTGAGATTTTCAGTGGGGCTGGAGTGCGTTGATGACTTGATTGAAGACTGTGCTCAGGCCTTGTTGGCCCTGACAAGCCGTGTGTGAACAGGGGCCGCAGATGATCCGAGTCCTTCAATTTGGTGGAGGAGGTGAGGATCGAACTGCCGACCTTCGCATTGCTAACGCGACGCTCTCTCAACTGAGCCCCCTCTAAATTGGTTGTATTTTAGTGCTTGTTTGCACAGGTCCTTCGCTTCAAGGTGGCCAGCCAGTGATAAATTGTCTCAGTCTGTTTTTACGCTCACCGCATAGACGGTTGATGCACTTGGGTTTCGCAGTAAGGCGTCAATTCTTGGGTGATTCGATGGTGGGGCTGGGTCTTTAACCACTGGCTGTGGCATGTACCGAGGCCCCCCATTGTCTGGTTCAATGGAGCACGCATGAGCGGTTTTGATCCTACTTGGTTGAACGCGCAGTACAAAAATCGCGCACGCTGTCCCGATCATGGGTTGATTTTAGAGCGTTGGGCCAGTGTGTCGGCGACAGTGCGCGAGCGAATGCCCAGGCGGCTTAACGTTCACTACGGTCATGGTCTTAACGAGAGCCTGGATATTTTTCCCACCTCGCAGGCACAAGCCCCGGTGATGGTGTTTATTCATGGGGGCTGGTGGCGTTCGCTTGACAAACATCAGCATTCATTCATTGCGCCGAGCTTTGTCCAAGCAGGCGCCATGGTGATCGTGCCAAATTACGCCTTATGTCCCGTGGCCACCCTTGACGCGATCGTGTTGCAGCTGGTGAAAGCTTTGGTCTGGATCTATCGCAACGCTGAAATTTATGGCGCCGACGCGCGTCGTATCGTGGTGGTGGGGCATGGCTGCGGTGGCCATTTGGCCACCATGCTGCTCGCATGCGTGTGGCCTGAGGTGGCAGCCTTGTTGCCCTCTCAACTGGTTCGTGCCGCACTCTCGATCTCGGGGGTTTTTGATCTCGAACCCTTGCGACATACGCCTGACCTACAAGCCGATTTGCATCTCACCCCCAGTTTGGTGAAAGATTTGAGCCCCACAACTTTTCCAGCGCCTGAGGGGCCCTTGTTTGCGGTTGTGGGTGAGCTGGAGAGTGAAGAGCACCTTCGGCAAAATACTCTGTTACGTGCATTGTGGGGACCCAGAGTCGTGCCAGTATGTGAAACCATTCCTGGGGCCCATCATTTCACTGTGTTGCATGAACTGGTCGATCCAAGCAGCCATTTGCACCGACTGACGTTGGAGTTGCTCGGTTTGCCAAGAGCTCGCTGACGAGAAAATGCCGGTGATGTTCGTTGGATTTGCCGTGTTGACCGGTGTCATCTATCCAATAGCCATTCAGATCAACGGGCTCCACAAGCTTAGATAAGCCTCAGCCCTGGGGGCCCTGATGCCTAATGCCCAACGCGCGAAGGATTTCACATGAGCAGCACTGACTCCGATACTGCATTCAATTTTCAACAGCCTCTCATTGATATGGCCTTAGAGAGTTGGCAGTTTGCCAAGGTTTGTGGGCATATCTTAGCGAGGCTGGATGCTGCAGAGTTTGCACGTTATGTGAACCCAATGTGTTTTTTTAAGGCACATCGATGAGAGCCTGGCCTTGGTCAACCTGCGAATTGTCAGCCTTGAGGTCAGGTGTACGACCCAGGAATGGCTGTTTCGCCGCTGAGCATTGATGATTTTTATCCTTATGATGAATTGGTGATTGAGCAAATGGTAGAGCCCGTGGTCATGGGTTTTCAAGAGCTGGTAAAAGCCGGAACTGTGTTGTTGAAACTGGTATCAGATCAAGACATGCCAATTGATCCTCTCGCAAACCATCGAGGGTGAGGCCAAGCTGACCCCGGCCATTGAGCAAATGTTGTTACTGGGGCGCCGCTGGTGCCATGTTGCTCGTCCTGTGTAGCTCAGCATGAAAGCCCGAGGCATGGCCCATGTGCACAGCGAGAAACTAGCAAGCCATTTGCGGGATTTCTGCGCGGACTTGTTGAAGCTGCCCAGCATGGGGTCGATGGCACACCGCATCACGACCCTCTTG
>JANMEO010000116.1:0-4888 GCA_031376995.1 Burkholderiales bacterium | reverse complement strand
CGGCATCTTCAGTTCCGAGGGGTATAGACTCATTCAACCTGAAGATGGGTCTGTGTCGTCGTTCAGCGTGGCATGCCAGGCGCTGTGCTGGGCGTCATTTGGTGCACCAGCAAGCCACGATACAGCTCCAACACCTGCAGTACATGTTGCTGCGTTTCATCAAAAGGTGGCAGGCCTCCATATTTCCGTACGGGCCCCTCGCCTGCATTCCAGGCAGCCACAACCAAATCGACACGCTCAAAGCGACGAGCCAAATCAGCCAATACGCGAGCCCCGGTAAAAATATTGGTGCGGGGGTCGAGCAGGCGTTGGGTGGCCGGCTCTTGTTTTTCTGCTGGGGTGGCAAAGCGGTCGGCCGTATGAGGCATGATTTGCATCAACCCTAAGGCCCCTTTGGGTGAAACAGCCTGCGGGTTAAAGCCTGATTCCACCGCAATCATGGCCTTGATTAGCAAAGGGTCAACGCCCGAAGCCGAGGCCGCTTCACGCATCAGGGGCTGCAATGAGTGTGCCGTGGGCGAGGTGCTCAAGCGCGTGACCCAAGCTTGGGCAGACTCATGGCGGCGACGCCCCAGAGAGTGCCCCAACGTGCGCACGGGTGCAGCCACAGGTGCACTCGTGGCTGCACTTGTCACACGCTGATAACGTGAGTCGACTGGGTAAGCGGCGGTCTTGATTTCGCCCTGGTCATTGACAAAGGCCCAAACGTCAGCTCGGGCGCTGGCGGCTCCCAGCCCCCCACACAGCCCCACCAGCAAGCCCCGCCAAAGCCACGTTAATCGACGCCGAGATAAACATGTCGCCATCACACATCCACCTCGACCGAATCGCCGTGCAACTCCATCAGATCTCGACGGGCCTGGGCCTCACCTTTGCCCATGAGTTTGGATAGTGACTCTACCGTGGCGTCAAATCCAAAGTTGCCATAACTGACCTGTACCAAGCGACGGGTGTCTGGGTTGAGGGTGGTGTCCCACAGCTGCTCGGCATTCATTTCACCCAAGCCTTTGAATCGTCCAATGCTCCAGATGCCTTCACGGGCACCTTCTTTGCGCAGTTTGTCAAGAATGGCGGCGAGCTCGCCTTCATCCAATGCATAAAATTTAGCCGTCGGTTTTTTGCCGCGGGCAGGGGCGTCCACTCGAAACAAGGGCGGCTTGGCAATGAACAAGTGTCCTGTCTCGATGAGTTTGGGGAAGTGGCGAAAAAACAAGGTCAGTAGCAACACCTGGATGTGTGATCCGTCTACGTCGGCATCACTCAAAATGCACACTTTGCCGTAGCGCAGGCCCGTCAGGTCGGGGCTGTCGTTGGGGCCATGGGGGTCAACACCAATGGCCACCGCAATGTCATGAATTTCATTGTTTGCAAACAAGCGATCACGCTCAACTTCCCAGGTATTGAGCACCTTGCCACGCAGGGGCAAGACTGCTTGGGTTTCTTTGTTTCGGCCCATCTTGGCGCTGCCTCCGGCAGAGTCGCCTTCGACCAAAAACACCTCGTTGAGGCCGAGGTCGCGGCTTTCGCAATCGGTGAGTTTTCCGGGCAACACGGCCACGCCTGAGCCTTTGCGTTTTTCTACTTTTTGGCTGGCACGCTGGCGTGTTTGGGCCTGGCGGATTACCAGCTCGGCCAGTCTTTTGCCCCACTCAACATGCTGGTTTAACCACAGCTCGAGCGCGGGCCGCACAAAGGTGGCGACCAGGCGCAGTGCGTCGCGGCTGTTCAGGCGCTCTTTGATTTGCCCTTGAAACTGAGGGTCGAGCACCTTGGCGCTGAGCACAAAACTGGCCCGTGAAAACACATCGTCAGGCATCAGCTTCACCCCTTTGGGCAACAAGCTGTGCATGTCAATGAAGCCCTTGATGGCCCCAAACAACCCCTCTTTCAAGCCCGACTCATGGGTGCCACCTGCCACCGTGGGGATGAGGTTGACATAGCTTTCACGCACCGGGGCGCCGTCGTCGGTGAAAGCAACACACCACGTGGCGCCTTCGCCTTGTGCAAAGTTGTCTGTTTCAGTGGCGTCCACGAGGCCTGCGCCCTCAAACAACGGGATCACTGGGTCTGCGGTGAGTGACTGGGTCAGGTAGTCGCGCAAACCTGCCTGAAAGTGCCAGCGTTGCACCTCGCCAGTCTTCTCAGTTGTCAGGCTGACCTTCACGCCGGGCATCAAAACAGCTTTAGAGCGCAGCAGGTGGGTCAGTTCTGCCCTTGGCAACTCGATGGCGTCAAAATATTTTGCATCTGGCCAGGCTCGCACCGTCGTGCCGGTTTTTCGCTCTCCTGCGGCTATTTTTCGTTTGCGCAGGGGCTCGATCACATCCCCCCCGGCAAAAGTCAGTTCGGCCACTTGAGCTTCGCGCCACACGCTGACTTGCAAGCGTTGGGACAACGCGTTGGTCACGCTGACGCCTACGCCATGCAATCCTCCTGAAAAACTGTAGGCTCCGGCAGCACCCTTGTCAAACTTGCCCCCCGCATGCAAGCGCGTAAAGACAATCTCGATCACGGGTACTTTTTCTTCTGGATGCAAGCCAAAAGGAATGCCCCGGCCGTCGTCTTCGACGCTAACGGATCCGTCGGTGTGCAAAGTGACATCAATCCGATCACCGTGCCCTGCCAGCGCTTCGTCTGCGGCGTTATCGATGACCTCCTGGATGATGTGCAAAGGGTTGTCGGTGCGGGTGTACATGCCTGGCCGCTGTTTGACGGGCTCTAAGCCTTTCAAGACGCGGATAGACGACTCGCCGTAGGAGTTGCCACTATTTTTGGGGGGAGATTGACTGGCCATGGACGTCGATTGTAGGCAAGCCTGCGTTTAAGGTTGAATGGGTATAAATGGTCGATCAATCGGTATTCCTGAAACAGGCTCTTGCGAACTTGTAGGTACAGTCATGGTCTGACCTTGCTTTCTGAACTTGATGACTCTGCTTTCTTTCGTGTTGCGCTTTGGGGGCCGATGCCTTGGGCTGCTGGGTTTGTGGTTGCCCATGCTCTTGAGCGCCGAACCCGCGCGGGTCATTGTCAAGTACCACCACGGCACCTTGGCCAATCAAGCCCCCACCACCCAACGCATGAGCGAGCTGAGCTTGCGCTCAGGGATGACTTTGCGCAGCGGGCGCGCGGTGGATGCACTGACCCATGTGGTGACGGCAGATGGCATGAGCTCGGGTCAGTTGGCAGATCAACTCAAGCGCCAACCCGGCGTGGCTTATGCCGTGGTCGACCGCAGGCTGCGGCTGGCTTCGGTGCCCAATGATCCGTTGTATACCGCTGTGCCACTGACCCCCACCAGCGGCGGGCCCTTGGTCGGTCAGTGGTATCTCAAGCCGCCAAGTGCCGAACTTGTTTCTGCGGTCAACGCTGAGGGGGCCTGGGCCATCACCTCAGGCAGTGCCGATGTCGTGGTGGCGATTCTTGATTCTGGTTTGACCTTCAATCATCCCGAATTTTTGCGCAGCACTCAGGGCGGCAATTTTCTAGAGGGCTGGGATTTTGTTTCGAATGACGCTCAATCCAACGATGGCTCATCCGGGCGTGACGCCAACGCCGCTGACCCAGGCGATTGGGTGACTGCACAAGATCTTGCCAGCATCGCAGAGTGCAGCGACAACGAAGTCAGTCACAGCAGTTGGCATGGCACGAGGACGGCGGGTTTGATTGGTGCCAGCAGCAACAACAGCCTGGGCATCGCCAGCATTGCGCCACGGGTGCGTGTACTTCCGGTGCGGGTCATTGGTAAATGTGCAGTCTATGACTCTGATTTGATCACTGCGGCACGATGGGCTGCTGGGCTGAGTGTGCCCAACGTTGCTGACAATCCAACCCCCGCACAGGTCATTAACATCAGCCTCAGTGGTGAGGGCGATTGCAGTGAAGCCTATCGCGACGCTTTGGCTAGCATGGCGATACAGGGCACCGTTGTGGTGGCAGCGGCAGGCAACGATGCGGGCCATTCAGTGGGCTCGCCTGCTAATTGCCCTGGGTTGATTGGGGTGGCTGCCGTGAGGCATGCAGGGACCAAAGTCGGTTATTCCAACCTGGGTGCAGAAATCGCACTCAGTGCCCCAGGGGGCAACTGCTCCAGTGATGTTCAGATGGGTTGTCGGTACGCCATTGTCACGACCAGCAATCCAGGTCTCACCTTTCCCATCGAGGGCCCCTTTGGGGGCGCTTATTCAGACAGCTTCAAGGCCTCACTGGGGACCAGCATGTCAGCGCCTATGGTGGCAGGCGCTGCAGCACTGATGTTGTCGGTAAACCCCCGCCTTTCACCCCAAGATCTGCGAGATTTGCTAAGACAGAGCGCTCGACCATTTCCAACGACCGGGGCCGAAGCTCATACCGTCGATACTTGCCGCCTTCCCGTTGCCACCCGTGCTGACCCCAACAACGAGGCCCAACAGCTAGAGTGCTATTGCACCACCGAGACCTGTGGCGCTGGGTTGCTCGACATTGGGGCTGCGACGCAACTCGCGAGCACCCGTTTTTTGCCGCGCATCAGCGTCTCGCCTAACCCACCCCTGGCCGATGAGTCGATGACGTTCAGTGCCGGGAGCTCTCTCATCTCATCAGAGCGTCGCATCACCACTTACCGCTGGCGGGTGCTTGACGGCGGGGGCATTGCCACCGATTTTGCTGCGGGCTCAGACACGCCCACGGCCAGTTTAAAAGCCACGGGACCAGGAAGAGTCGTGATTCAACTCACGCTCACTGATGATCAAAACCGCAGCGCCACCAGCAGCCTGGGTGTGGATGTCGTGGGTGGGGACAGCGGTGGTGGGGCATTGCATCCCTTGAGCTTATTGGCGTTGGGCTTGGCTGTTTGGGCATTGCGCTGCAACTACCATCAAGCCAATCCAGCGTCTTCAGTTCCGAGGGGTAT
>JANMEO010000114.1:0-8296 GCA_031376995.1 Burkholderiales bacterium | reverse complement strand
CCCCCCCCCCCCCCCCCCCCCCCCCCCCCCCCCCAGCGGTCATGAGCAATCAAATCTGAAATGAAGAGGGGGGTTGTTGACAACCGATGCTGTTGGCTGTGTCATGGATGGCAAGCGTTACTTGAGCGCAGCGTGGCCCGTTGCTTACAAGCACTGCATGCTCAAACACTTGCTCTATGGCGCGATGCAGGGGCTCGCTCAATGGCGTGCCGTCGGCTACCAAATGCCCGCCTTGCATGACAAGCACGCGGTCGGCATGCAAGGCAATCGGCAGGTCATGCAGCACCGTGAGCACCGCGCGTGGTAGGCCGCTGGGTGTTGTGCCTTGGGCCAAGCGGGCAAATAGCCGTGCCAGGGCTATTTGGTGTGGGGGGTCAAGGTGGGTGGTGGGTTCGTCCAGCAACAACAAAGGGGCTTCAGTGGCCAGTACCCGAGCAAGCAGCACGCGTTGACGCTCACCTCCAGACAATGCCTGCAGGCTTCGATGAGACCAAGGCGTGCATCCCGTCTCGTCCATGGCCAGGGCTACGCAACGGTCATCCTCAGTATTGAGTGCGCCCAGCAGGCCGCGTTGTGCGATGCGGCCCAGTTCAACCGTTTCTTTCACCGTCAGCTCGCCACTGGCCTGGCCGCCTTGCGCCAGCCAGGCTAGTCGACATGCGCGTTGCTTAGGGTTCAGTGTCGATACATCTTCGCCTTGCATCAAGACTTGCCCATTGCGCATCGGCTGCAAGCCGGCCAGCGCGCGCAGGAAGGTTGATTTGCCAGCTCCGTTGGGGCCCACGATGGCGGTCCAGCCCGCGTTCAGCGTCAGGTCAATGCCATGCAGCACGGGTTGGCCGCCCAGCGTCACATGGATGCCGCGTGCTTGTAGCAATGGGGTCATGGCAAGCCTTGACGCCTAAGTAGCATGTACAAGTAGCCTCCGCCCAGCACGGCAGTGACCAAGCCTACCGGCAGCTCTTGAGGTGGAATCACGGCACGCGACACCACATCGGCTGCCAGCAACAAGGCCGCGCCCATTGCTGTGCTGGCACCCAACAGCCAGGCGTGCGGGCCTGGCGCATGGTGGCGCACCAGGTGGGGCGCCACCAGGCCGATAAAAGCCACCAGCCCGGCGTGTGCCACAGCCAGTGCGGTGGCTGCAGCCAGCAGAGTCACCAGCACCAGGCGCATGCGGGACAGTGCGACGCCCAGGCTGGCGGCACTGTCTTCGCCCAGGGTCAGTGCATCAAGCACCCGTGCAAAGCGCAGCGCTAGCGCCGTGAGCACGGTGGTGCCAACGGCCAGCAGTGCCACAGCTTGCCAGCCCAGAAAGCTGGTGCTTCCCAGCATAAAGGCTTGTCTGCCTCGCAGGGTATCCGGTGCGGCTACGGTGACCCAGTCGCTCAAGGCACCCAGCAGTACTGCCACCACAACCCCGGCCAGCAGCAGACGTGGGGTGTGTACAGCGCCTTGGGCCAGTGTGAGCGTGAGTGCTACACCAGTGATTGCCCCCAGAAAAGCTGCCATTACCAAGCTCATTTGCTCTGGCCATGCCCAGGGGGTCAGGCTCAGCGCGGTGCCGAAAGCTGCGGCCCCACTCAGCACCAAAACCATGGCCAGGCCAGCACCAGCGGCTGCGCCCAAAAGGTAGGGGTCGGCCAAGGGGTTTCGAAACAGGCCTTGGGCCAGTGCACCGCCCAGACCCAAAAGAGCGCCCACCAAGGCGGCGCCCAAGGTGCGCGGCGCGCGAATCTGGCCCAAGATGAGCAGGGCCTGGTCGGCTTGTAGGTCGGCCCACAATGCGGCGGGCGAGAAGCCCTGTGTCCCCGTGGCCAGCCCCGCCAATCCAAACACCAGCAGCAGTACCAGCA
Organism: Burkholderiales bacterium; assembly: GCA_031376995.1. GTDB lineage: Bacteria > Pseudomonadota > Gammaproteobacteria > Burkholderiales > Burkholderiaceae_C > CANHBY01. Next base: position 6,440 of record JANMEO010000114.1, on the reverse strand, counting down.
GCCAACGTGTCAGGCGATGGCGAGCGCGAGTACGAGTACGAGTGTTGTCTGTTGGCGGGTTGTCAAGGGGGCGGGTCATTGGGGATCCAATGACATCAAACAGTCGGCCATGGCAGCTGCCGCCTCTCCCAGTCGGGGGCCGGGGCGAATCATCATTTCGTAGTGCGCGGCATCGAAGCCACAGACGTGCTGCTTGGCCAGTGCAGGAATAGATGCCCAGCCTGGCCGCGCCAGCATAGCCGCTTGTTGGCGGGCCTCACCCATCACCACGTCAGGCTGGGCTCGCACCACAAATTCAGGGTTCAGCTTGGGGAAGGGTCCTAAGCTGGTGGGCACAATGTTGCTCATGCCCAGGGCCATCAGCGTCTCACCAATGAACGAGCTGCGACCTGCTGCATAGGGGCCACCGTCGACTTCAAAGTAAACGCGTTGCCCACGCAACGAGGCGGGAACACGTTGTGATGCGGCCGCAATTTGTTGTTGCAGCTGGGCCCACACCCGGCGGCCTTCATGGGGGGTGCCTAATATCTGTGACAGGATGGAAAGGGTGCGTTGAATATCGGCATGCGTATCGGATCGAAGCCGCAAAACTTTAAAGCCTAAAGCCTGTAGGCGATCGAGTGAGCGCGCTGATGTTGACGCCAACACCACGTCAGGTTTGAGCTTGGCAATGGCCTCGATCAGTGAATCATCTAAGCCGCCCAGTCGCGGCAGGGTGGCCAAATTGAGGGGCCAGTTAGAGTAGCGATCAACACCGACAATGCGCGGCCCACCGCCAAGTATGGCCAGAGATTCTGTGAGTGAGGGCAGCAGGGTGATGATGCGCTGGGGTGGGGCGTTAAAGCGATATTCCGCACCTAAGTCATCGTGCACCACAATTGACGAGGCCCACCCAGCCTTGGCCAGGCTGATCAGGGTGATCAGGCTGAGCAGCCTCATCAAGGCAATCAGGCAATCAGGCAGCGTATTCAAGTTGAATGGGTGTAGCTCAGATCAGATCCGGTTAGATCGGCCAACAGCTGGCCGATTGAAGGCGCCTTAGCCGCAGCTTAGGGTGTTGCCCAACGCAGGGTGATTTGCCCGTTGCGCCCAGCAGTGGCGTAGGTTCGGGCCAGTTGATAGTTTTTGTTGCTCAGGTTGTCCAGACGTGCTTCTAGTGTGAGACTGGGGCTGAGTGATTTGCTTGCAAAAAGGTTCACCAGGGTGTAGCCCCCCATCGTCTGGGTGTTTGATGCATTGTCATACCGAACGCCAGCGGCCTGCAACTCGGTTCCGAGGGTCCAGTTGGCCAGCCAGGTTTCAACGCCGAGCGTGGCCATGCGTTGCGCTCGGCGCTGCAACAGCTTGTCGGTATCTAAGTTGCGTGGGTCGTGCCAGTCGAGAGAGCCCCTGAGTGCTAAAGAGCGCCATTGTGTGCTGCCCGCGAGGGTGACGCCTCTGAGCACGGTGCGCCCTACGTTGACATAGCAGCCAAATGAATCGACGCAGGGGCCAGGATCGCCAAAGCTGATGAGGTTGGAGAGCTTGTTGCGCCAGGCGGTGAGGCTGACTTGGCTGCCTGCCTGGGCCCAGCGCAAACCCAGCTCAACATTGCGACCGGTCTCGGGGATCAAAGACGGGTTGCCGTATTCGCTGAAGCGCTGGTACAGCGTGGGCGCGCGAAATGAGGTGGCGGTGGAGGCACTCAAGCGCCATTGGGGTACAAAAGTCCAGCCCCAAGCCACGCTGCCGGTGCTCTTGCCGCCAAACTCACTGTCTTCATCATGGCGCCAATGCGCCTGAAGGCCGTGATGGCCGAGGTCGGCATGCCAGCCCAATCCGATGGCATTTTGGTGACGCTGACCACGAAGATCACTGGTAAATGCCGTGGCTGGGTTGAACAACTGATCTTCACGACGCTCGAGCGTGCCTGTGAGGCGCTGCGCACCTAAGCGCTGCTCATGCTGGAGGGTGATGTTTTTCAGCGTTGACTGCGTGCGATAAAAGCTGGGCTGGGTTTCGAGCTGACTCTCAGTTTGCCCGATTTGAGCGCGGGTGGTGGCGTCTTCGCTCCAGCGGCCCTCCCAAGCCAAACTGCCGGTGCGCAGGGTGTGGTTTGACTCATCCCCCACGTTGGGGGTGAAGCCATCAAAGCCTGCGATCAGGTCGCTGGCCAGCAGCGAGACGTCAAAGCGTTGGGCCGGGTTGATTTGAAGTCCGATACGGCTGTGCACCGAACTTCGCTTCCAGCCATCTTTGTCTGGGTTGTGCCCCTGGGCAGCTGCCGTGCGGGCATCAAATCCTTGGCTGCTGGCGTGACTGGCTGAAAGCGAATAATCGATCATTTGCGCTGAACCACTGACGCCCACATGGGCTTGCGCGGTGTCGTATGAACCCCTTGTCAAGGAGGCTCTGGGGCGCACCGGTCCAGTCCCTCGCCGTGTGAATAGCTGGACCACCCCCGCGACAGCGTCGGATCCGTAGGCCGCAGCGGCGGGTCCACGCAGCACCTCGATGCGCTCAATCTGGTCCAGTGGGATTTGCTCCCACGCTGCGCCCCCCGTGGTCTGTGTATCCAGGCGAACCCCGTCAATGTAGACCGCAGTGTGGCGGGTCTCGCTGCCGCGAATGAAGACACTGGTGGCGGTTCCCGGGCCGCCATTACGTGAAAACTCGATACCCGGTAGACGTGCCAGCAAGTCAGCCACGGCAGAGGCGCCGCTTTGTGTAATGGTCTCTTGATCAATGACTGAGACGTCAGCCAGCACCAAAGGCAAAGCTTGGGGCGAGCGGGTGGCGGTGACCACCACGGGTTCTAGCAGGGTTACTGCCGGTTGAACTTGGGCCTGAGCCCAGCTGGGCAATGGGATGAGGGATGTGGCGATCAGGCCGGCGAACGCGAGGCACGCCAAAGTGGAACGCGAACGCGCACAGACCCGCGAGCGGGATAAAAAGAGAGGCATGATGGAGACCAGTAAACTGACGCGCCTGGCTGCTTCCCCGCAGTCTGGCGCTAAAAAAAGGCGCACCGCTTGTGCGATGCACCGCCTCGTTGGCCGGTATCCGGGCTGGCGGAGGCAACCCATGTGTCCTTCCCAGAAAGCCAGGCTTTCCAGTGGATTCGACATAGGCAGAGGATCACAATGATCCCCGTCCGCTTACCGTTGCGGGGGCAGCTCAGGTTGGGGCTGCATGCCCCTTGGCCTCGATGGGCTCATGGCCAGCAGGGGGCAAGGGCGAATGGCCGAGGCGATATGAGCCCATCCTGATTCCCGTTGAACTGCTGTCACCTGGGGGTGGCAGCGAGCACCAACCCACCGATCATAGCTCAGCAAGGGTCTCACGGCTCCAGCGGGCCGTTAATCTGGTGACGTTGCGTCCATTTCTATACCCCTCGGAACAGAAGATGCTGTGTTGGCAAAGGGATTGAAGGGATGAGATTCAAGGCGCAAATAGACGCCTTGAATCCTCACTGCCCAAACGACTCATGAACACTGCATTTGCAGGTTGAATGGGTAAAGCAGGCCGCTCTTAGGCATCAAGGTGGTAGCTGGTCAGACGCTGAACTTCATTTTTCGAGCCCAAAACCACGCTCACACGCTCATGCAATTTCTGGGGCGCGATGTCGAGGATGCGCTGTTTGCAGTTGGTGGCGGCCCCCCCGGCTTGCTCGATCAAAAACGCCATCGGGTTGGCTTCATACATCAGCCGCAACTTGCCAGGTTTATCGGGCTCACGTTGATCCCATGGGTACATGAACACGCCACCTCGGGTCAAGATGCGGTGCACATCGGCCACCATACTGGCCACCCAGCGCATGTTGAAGTCTTTGCCCCGTGGACCGTCTTTACCTGCCAGGCACTCGTTGATATAACGCGTGACGGGGGGGGCCCAGTGCCGCATGTTGCTCATGTTGATCGCAAACTCTTTAGTGTCGGCTGGAATGCACAGATCGTCTTCTGTCAGCACCCATGAGCCTTGCTCGCGATCCAACGTGAACATGACCACACCATGCCCCACGGTTAACACCAGCGTTGTTTGGGGGCCATAAACACAATAGCCAGCCGCGGCTTGGTGGCTACCGGCTTGCAAGAAGTCTGCCTCACTCACCCCCGCGTTGCTATCGGGCTTCTTCAGCACAGAAAATATGGTGCCAATGCTCACGTTGACATCGATATTGCTCGAGCCGTCGAGGGGGTCAAACATCAGCAGATACTCACCCTGTGGAAATCGGTTCGGCACCACATAAATGCCCTCCATCTCTTCACTGGCCATGGCCGCCAGGTGCCCGCCCCACTCGTTGGCTTCTATCAGCACCTCGTTGGCAATGATGTCGAGCTTTTTTTGCATCTCACCTTGCACATTTTCAGTTTGGGTTGACCCCAAAACCTCACCCAGGGCGCCCTTGTTGACACTGATGCTGATCCGTTTGCAGGCGCGCGCTACCACTTCAATTAATAAGCGCAGTTGGGCTGGGATGAGCCCATGGTGACGTTGCTGTTCAACCAAGTATTGGGTCAAGCTGATGCGTGGATTCATAAAAGCCTTCAAGTTCGAAAAATTGATACAAGTCAGGTTAACCTGAATTTTGTTGCTGATTGTCGACCCTTAGACTGGCAAAAAAATATGGACCTGAAGATGCTGTGCTTTGAGCTTTGCATCTCATCCCTTCACTCCCTTGGCCAACAAAGCATCTTTAGTTCCGAGGTGTTTATCCGACAGGACTGGGAACTCTTTGGCCAATGTTGCATCAAGCAAAGTCAGAAAATTTCTCCCGTACTCTCGGTCTTCCAGCCCATCAAGGATCAAAGCAGGAAGGTCAGAGGCGTACTCTGGGGTCAGTGAAGCAATTCCCATCGCAATCGCGGCAACGCTGTCAACGTCACCACCGAAGTTCACGCAGTCACAAAGCAGCGATGACATGCTGCGGTTCCTTAGGAGGGCTGTATTCACCGCATGAAGTGTTTGTATGGCATCGCATTCGACCTCAGAACTCCAGTTACTCATCAGCTCAAATCCAGTGCTCGCCTCTACGAGCCTGGGAAGGTCGATCAAAGCAGCTTGGTCATACAAAACGAAATTCGCCATCAGTGCGACCACTTGTGACGAAAGCACGCCTTCAACAGTGTTGTGAGTCACAACCGCTTGTTCTCTGGCCGCCAACGCTAACAACTTCTTGTTGGCAATGAGCCCCAATGGGACTGACCGCATTGCCGCACCGTTTCGACGACTTTCAGGGCGGATTCGTTGCCTTAGCGCTGCCCCATCATCGCAATCATCGAGCAGCTCTTGTAGCCCCTTTGCATAGCCTTTGCGACGGTCGCGCTTATAGCACCGAACATATGCGTCAGCGAAAGAACCACTTAATAGCTCGGCTTTAGAGAGCAAGACTTCTGAAACCGCAATGCTCATCTGGGTGTCATCTGTATAGCTGCCCGGAGCGATTCCAAGTTCGTGTGAGACGTATCCAGCGAGCGTGTTGCACTGAACGATCTTCTCTCGGTTGCAGAATTCAAAGCCTGCCCCGTACGCATCACCCATTGCAATCTCTACGAGCAAAATATACCCCTGGGAACTGAAGATGCTAAGTTCATGGGTCGTTTGGATTGTGAGGATGCGAGGCAAAGCACAACAATACCATTGGGTAGTGCTGTGCTTTGCCTCGATGCAGACTCATTGTCAAATCGGCCCAGGAACTTAGCATCTCCAGTTCCTGGGCGTATGACTCCCCTCTGGCATGAAGAGCCCAACGTTGTAGCTGAGCGACCGACAATGGCGCCACCCCTGTTGTTGGAGCACGCCACCGGCCCCGTCGTTGTTGGTCAGTTCGAGCGTCGAGTTGGACTGGAGAACAAGCACTGTTGCATCGAAACAGACGCCTCTCCTTCGTGCCGAACATTGCCACGACGGTGATCTCAGGGCTCACCGCCCAAAGGCCCCCAAAAAACCACCCATGTTGAGAAATCTGCTGAAATCCGCTCGAATCTATGCTGAACTCCGGCAGCCACAAAAAAACAGGCTCCAGCATCCAATGTGTGGGCCTCCCCGGCAATCACCAGTACGCCTGAACCTGACTGCACAAAGTACAACTCGTCTTGCTCATGGGGTTCTTGTGGGTCCGTACCCACAGGCGCGTAGAACTCAACTTTCATGGAGCCGTGGGTAAATGCTTGAACAAAGCGTTCGCCTAGCGGCCATTTCTCACTGACCTTGCCAGGCAATCGCTCTTTGAGTTCTGCCGCAGTCATCTTCATGAGGGAAGCCCAGGGTTGCAGCTGAGCGGCCGACAAAGGCGCCGCCTATGTGGATGAAGCACTGAATCAGACCTGCCGTTGTCGGTCCGCTCGAGCGTTGGAGGGGTATAAACCCCTCGGAACTGAAGATGCCGGGTCGCTGAGCCGTTTTGAAAACGGATCTGCAGCGTTGTAAATGCTCGCGATACCCAATGGTATCGCTGTGCT
>JANMEO010000089.1:0-9211 GCA_031376995.1 Burkholderiales bacterium | reverse complement strand
GGGTAGCCGCAGCGGGTGCACTGGGTCTGAGGCAGCACGGCATCAATGGCTTGAGTCAATGCCTCAATGGCCGTGATTGCAGGGGGGGCGGGAGTATGAGACACCCTCCTATTATGGGAGCGGTTAGTGGGGGCAGTAATTTGCCCGCCACACTGGCATGCTAGCGCTTGCGCGTGGCCTTGGCGCTGGCAACAACTGGGGCTGCTGCGGGGGCGTGCGGTGTTGACCGTGCGGTTTTGCTGGGCTGCGCTGGGTTGTCCTTGTTTTGGGGTTGATAGCTGGCAATAAAATTACGCACTTGGGGGTAAATTTTTTCGCGCCAACGTCGCCCTGAAAAAATTCCATAGTGACCCGCACCTTCAGCGTCGTATTGGAATTGATCTTTTTTGGGGATGCTGGTGCACAAGGCGTGGGCCGAGTGCGTTTGGCCGGCACCCGAGATGTCGTCCAATTCACCCTCAATGGTGAGCAGGGCCGTATTTTTGATGTCTTGTGGGCGCACGAGTTGCCCCGCTACCTTCCAGGTGCCATTGACCAAGGCAAACTCTTTGAACACAACTTGGATGGTGTCGAGGTAGTACTCGGCGGGCATGTCGAGCACAGCGTTGTACTCATCATAAAAATCGCGATGGAAGTCGGCATTGTCGCCATCTCCCCGAACCAGGTCGAGGTAATAGTCGTAATGCGACTTCATGTGGCGACTGGGGTTCATGGCGATAAAGCCTGTGTGCTGCAGAAAACCTGGGTAAACACTGCGTCCCTTGCCAGGGTAATTTACCGGCACAGGATGAATTACATGCTTTTTAAACCAGTCAAGCTCCTTGTTCATGGCCAGGTTGTTGACGGCAGTTGGGCTTTTGCGGGCATCAATGGGGCCACCCATCATGGTCATGGTCAGTGGGGTGGGTTCGCCATTGCTGGCCATGAGTGAAACTGCGGCCAACACGGGAACCGTGGGTTGACAAACCGAGATCACATGCACGTTGGGCCCAATGTGGCGTAAAAAATCTTGAACGTAAGCGACATAGTCATCCAAGTGAAAGGGGCCCATGTCAGTGGGCACCATGCGGGCGTCGGTCCAGTCAGTGATGAACACCTTATGGTCTGCTAGCAGTGCACGAACGGTCTCACGCAAAAGCGTCGAATGGTGACCTGACAAAGGCGCTACCACCAACACTGCGGGTTGCCCCTTCATGCGTGCTAAGGCCAGGGGGTTGTCAGTGAAGCGCTTGAAGCGGAGTAGCCTGGCAAAAGGCTTGGTCATGGCCACTTGCTCTTGCACCGCGACATCGGCCTCGTCTACTCGCACCGAGCCGATGTTGAACTGCGGCTTTTCATATTCTTTGGAGAGTCGATGCATCAGCTCAAGCCCCGCAGACAGGCGCTGCGCCATGGGCATGTGGGTGAAAGGCGATAGCGGATGACGATAAAGTTTGGAGGATGCGCTCGAAAACTCGGCAAATGGGCTCAGCATTGCGCGTTGCGCTTCATACCATTGATAGAGCATGTTGAATCCTGTCGCGTGTTGGTTTCAAAAGGCGGGTCTGGCTGTAGACCATGCTAACAGTGTTTTGTGCGCTGCAGCATTTCTATATCTGCATGTCATTATGGCTTCAGAAGGGCTTGTTTTGAAGGCCGAAAAAAGGGCCATTTTTTATCCATACCCATCAGAACTGAAGATGCTGACAAGCGATGGCACTTGCACGGCCCGAGCTCACCAAGTCATCAAAAGTCTGAACACTCAGGTTGAACACCTTGTTGGCATCGGCATCGTTTGGGGCTACAAAGTTAGGGGTGCAGACCCTGATGCAATCGCTACCACTGATCCGACCTGCATTTTTTCAAATTAATGAGGGCATCACGATGTGCGTAGCTGTTGTCGAACATCAGGGATTGTTGGGCTTTTTCAGAGGCCCAATCCGTGTCGTCAATCAAGAAACCATCAACCTTCAACTGCGAAAGATGGGCTTGCACAATCTCAAGGCGTTGGATCGAGGCGTCTATCTCTTCGGCATTCAGTAGGTTGCTAAGCATGTTTTGTAAATCTTTTTGGGTGATGTTTTTGATGGCCTTGAACATCTTTACATCCACAACAGGCGGCAGTGAAACAACGTGCTTGAAGGCCTCCATGTTGGAAATTGCGGCCAAGTCGGGCGTGCAAGAGCTGGACACCAAAGACAGAGAATTTTTCACATTGGGGCCAAAACATTGATCGTTATCGATGCCGGTGACATGGACTTTGTTGGTTTGGCTGTCGATGTGTACAAAATAGTTTCCCCTGTGGCGATCGCATTGAGCCGTTAAGTGGTCGAGAAGCTGTAATTTCGTCAGTTCCCGCAAGACGTCGGGTCTTTTAAAGCTGGCTGGCTTGAGGAAATAGGCTTCCTTGCCCAATGCTTTTCTCATAAGCAGGCCCAAATGGGGGCCAGAGGGGTTATTTTTATAGGGAGGCACTGTAAAAAGCGCCACTTGGGTTTGTGCAATGACATCGAAGCCAAGTTTGCTCGCATACGCTTGCGTGGCAAGGTTGCGCATCGCAATTTGTGGGTTTTCAGGGTCGACGCCAGTGACCCTCAACGCCCACCCGCTGTCTGTGGGGGCAAGGGGTTTAAAAACGCCCTGAAACGGCTCACCAGCATGATCCTTCAAAATCAGCCAGAACACCGTGTTGAAGGAGCCTTTGCCCAGCGGTTTAAGCTCTTTGAGAAGGTCTGAATCTCGATAAGCGATGGAGGTTTGTGGTATTTGCTTCAGGTTGATTGATGTGTAAAACTGAGCATCAAGCGACGGGTTGTTATGCTGCTGTTGTTGGCTCTCAAGCCTCATCGGGTGCGCATGAAAATCCGCCGACTCAGACTGCAGATCGCCAAACAGCGCTGATATCTCATTGCTTGTGTAATGTGGCCAGTTTGGGGTGGCGTCATCGGCAGCTTGATGGAGGTTTTCTGCCCAGAAAAAGTGCAGCGAATGTTCCTCCTGGGCATCGAAAAAAATTCTCGGTGGGTCCAATTCAGATTTTGCTGATACCTGTTGGCTCTTGTCGCTCTCACAGCCCAAGCGCTTTAAATCGGCCATCCTCTCCCAATCTGGGTTAGTGGGCGATAGCGGAGTCAATGAGAACGACTGCTGCGCCGAGCCATCGGGTGGGGTCCCTTGCTTTGTATGCCTTAAATTTTCTGGCGTGGCCATGGAGTCCAGGTGGGGCGCAAACGGAGTTAGGTTCCAGCTGGCGATGAGACCTCTTGGGACTTGTCCCAAAGGGCTTTGACGAAAAACGTCCAACCACTTTGGTGGGGTTTCTCGACAAACCCGCTTGATAGGCTGCCGTGCTTCGTGGCTTGGGGTCAACCTATCGTGCCCGCGCTTTGATGCTGAGTTGTGGGTTTGTTGAGCTTGATCCGCGGGCGGCTCAAGCGTTAGCCCTTCGGCACGAAATTGCGAAGCTGGAATGGAGGGGATCCCCCCCTCAGTTGCGCTTGCCTCGGATGAGGGCAAGCCTATGGACTGATGCGGCGGCAATGAGCCATTGAACTCACGGCGGGATATTGGGTTCATCGCTTCAAATCCATGCACCAACGGTTTCTCGATTGAGGAGGCCTTGATGCCCGCCTGGCTCAATCAACAAAGGGTCGCTGTTTTTTTGTTTTGAATCCCCCCTCCCGCCGGGGCATGAATTGCGCGAGCCTTATCAAGGCTGGGCCTTCAAGGGTTCTGATGACTGCGCGCTGGGGTACTCGGTTGTGAGCGGTGGGTAGTTGATTGAATCGTTCGGGTCGATGCTTGATTTTGGCGCTTCGTCAAACCCCAAACGCATCACATAGTCACCCTTGGCACGCTCGCTGTAAATCCAATCCCCGCCGACTTGGCTGACCCCCTTGGGGGGCTCCAGTCTTTGCTCGGGCACATTTTGCAAGACTTGCTTCATGAAATTTATCCAGACAGACCCTGACAAGTTGCCTTGCAACTTGTCAGGGTCTGGGGTGCGAGGGGTATCGACGCCCATCCAAACGACGGCCAACAGGCTGGGTTGGAAGCCAGCAAACCAGGTGTCTGGTGTGTCAGCGGCAGCGCCCGCTTGCCCATACAGGTCTGTGCGATGGACTGAGGCCAGCGCGAGGGCGGCCGTCCCACTTTGGGCGGCCCCTTGCAGGAGGCTGTTGGTGATGAAGGCATTGCGCTCTGGGATCACTCGCTGTTCTGCGGTGGGTTTGGGGTTGCCGATTTCAAAAAGCACCTGATTTTGTGTATCAGAGACCTTAGTAATCAGGACCAAATTGACTTTATACCCCCCATTGGCCAGCACGGCGTAGGCCCCGGCCAACTGCATGGGCGTTGTTGACCCTGAGCCGAGCGCCAGTGTGAGGTTGTTGGGGTGCCGGTCTGCGGTAAAGCCAAAGCGTTGCGTCCATTGTTGGGCGGCTTGTACGCCCATCATCTGTACCAGACGAATGCTCACCAGGTTCTTCGCGCGCGCAAAGGCCTGGCGCATGGTTAAGGGGCCATCAAACTGCCCATCGGTGTTTTGCGGCTCCCATTTTCCAGGGTTGGTCGACGTTGAGTTGAGGGTCAACGGCGCATCGTTGATGTAGGTGCTTGGCATCACGCCTTGCTCAAGAGCCGCTGAATACAAAAATGGGCTGAAACTGGAGCCCGCCCTGCGCCAAGCCTTTTCGGCATGGTTGAACTGATTTCGATCGAAGTCAAACCCGCCGATCAACGCTCGAACATGACCGCTTTGGGGGTCGATGGCCACCAGCGCTCCTTGCGCCAGGGGCCATTGGGCGACGCTCCATTGGTTGTCTGTTCGCTGGACACGAATGACTGAACCTCGTTGGATTTTGAGTGCTTTGGTGGCGTTGGGGGCCAGTGCGCCTTGCACAGTCTTGAGGCCGTTCGCGGTTACGACAACAACCTCTCCAGAGGCTAAAGTGGCTACCAGTGCGTGAGGCGATGCTTGCGTTACTAAGGCCACACGTAAGTCGTCGTCATCATTGTGGTGGGCCAATGCTTGGGTCACCGCCTGGTCGGTGGCTGCGACATCGCTTGGCAGATCTTCTTGCGCCTCGGGTCCGCGGTAGGGCTGGTGCTTTTCAAAGTCGATCAAACCTTTGCGCAAAACTTGGTGGGCGACTTGTTGGTCCGTCGAATGGAGTGCAGTGGTCACCTTGAGCCCGCGTGTGTAAGCTTGCTCACCGTATTGGGCGTGTACAGCTTGGCGCACCATCTCAACGATATGCTGAGCATAAGTCGGGGGCGCAGTGATGCGCTGCAATTGCAGTGGTTCGGCTTTGGCTGCTTGATATTCTTCAGCGCTGATGGCTTGGGTGAATCGCATGCGCTCCAAGACCACCAACTGTCTTTTGCGGGCGCGCTCAAAATTGGCTATCGGATTGGCATGAGACGGATTTTGCGGAAGGCCCGCCAACATCGCGCATTCGGCCACCGACAGCTGGTTCATTGACTTGCCAAAATAGGTTTTAGATGCAGCCTCAAAGCCATAGACGCTCTGACCGAGATAGATCTGATTCATGTACAGCTCCAGAATCTGATCTTTGGTCAACTGCTGTTCGATCTTCAAAGCCAGCAGCATTTCCCTCAGCTTGCGCTCATAATCTTTGCGTGAGGTCAGGTAAAAATTGCGCGCAACCTGTTGTGTGATCGTGGAAGCCCCTTGACTGCGACTGTGCCTCAGGTTGGCCACGAGGGCGCGGGCTACGCCCCTGGCGTCGATCCCGGGGTGATCACGAAATCGGGTGTCCTCCACAGCCAGTAAAGCTTTTTGAAGCAGGAGTGGAATCTGCTCGATCGGAACAAAGTAACGGTGCTCGACCCCAAATTGACCAATTTCGACCCCATCTTGCGTGTAAATACGCAAGGGCTGTTGATGCTGGTAGCGACTGAGGGCGGTGACGTCGGGCAGGTCACCTGACAACATGAAGAGCCAAGCGGCCAATGCGCTGCATCCCAGCACCAGCACAGCAAAGCTGCCCCACAACCATCGGTAGAGCAACTTACCCTGTTGCCATCCACCAGAGCGGAACGTTGAACCCAGGGTGCGTACGGAGATCAGGGGCATGTTCAAAGGAGCGCTTCATCGCAACAAAGGCCTTGATTATCAAGAAAATAAGTTCTTGTGGGCTGTGAACATGCTTCGCCCATTAACATATTGTCCTTATGAACCCCTCAACAACAATTTTAGGCACCTGGCTGGCACATTGTGAGCGATTGCATCCCCATAAGGTTGACATGGGTTTGGACCGGGTAAGGGTGGTAGCCATGCGCTTGGGCCTGTCGTTTGTAGCGCCTGTGGTGATGGTGGCGGGCACCAATGGCAAGGGCTCGACGTGTGCAATGCTCGAGGCCATTGCCCTGCAAGCAGGCTTTAGGGTGGGTTTGTATTCAAAACCTCACTTGGTCTATTTCGAAGAGCGTTGTCGGGTTCATGGGTCCCCTGTTCAGGCTGATGCCTTGGTGCCTCACTTTGAAGCGGTTGAGCGCGCACGTGCAGAGGTTGGGTTGACATATTTTGAGTTCACCAGCCTGGTTATCATGCGTTTGCTGTCTCAGACCCCCCTGGATCTGGTCATCCTGGAGGTGGGTTTGGGGGGGCGGCTCGATGCGGTCAACATCATCGATGCGGCTTGCGCCGTGATCACCAGCATTGACCTGGATCACACCGAGCTCTTGGGCCCAAATCGTGAGGCCATCGGCTTTGAAAAGGCAGGCATTATGAGAGCGGGTTGCCCTGCCATCATCAGTGACCCCTTGCCGCCTCAGAGTGTGATCCAGGCTGCCCAAACAGTGGGCGCCGATTTGTGGCGCGTTGGCCATGAGTTCGGTTTTACCGGTGACAAACAGCAGTGGTCTTGGCGTGGCCGTGAGCAGCGCTTTAATGCGTTGGCTTATCCGGCTTTGCGAGGCGCCAACCAACTTCTGAATGCCAGCGGTGCGTTGGCCGTTTTTGAGGCCTTGCGTGAGCGGTTACCCATCACTGCGCAAGCGGTACGTCAAGGTTTGGCCTGGGTCGACTTGCCAGGTCGTTTCCAGATTGTGCCTGGACAACCCACCTTGGTGCTTGATGTGGCTCACAACCCCCATGCCGTGGCCGCTTTGGCTCTTAACCTCGACCAAATGGGTTTTTTCCAATCGACTCATGCTGTATTTGGGTGTATGGCTGATAAAGATCTCGACGCCATCATCACGCGCATGGCCCACTTGGTGGATCATTGGCACTTCACTGACCTGCCCTCATCAAGGGCAGCCAAGGCGCTCGACTTGCAGCGCCTTCACGCTGCTTTGTGCTTAGCAACCCCCGGTGACGTGGCCACCCACACATCGCCACAAATTGCACTGGCACAAGCCGTGTTGCGGGCGGGTCCCACTGATAGAATCATTGTCTTCGGCTCTTTTCTGACGGTGGGCGGTGTGTTGCAACATGGCTTGCCCAAGTTAACGGCCAAGCATGTCAATTAGCCAGTCTATTAGCATGTCAATGCATTGGATGCCCCAGCAATTCATTCTGGGGTCGAATTGATCTTCTTTGCACCCTACTACCCCGTCTCAGTGAATTTGAAAGGTTGGAACCCATGTCTTCGTCCGCCATGCGTCGTTGTAAATCCTCGCGATACCTACGGGTATCGCTGCGGTTTACGCCTAGCCTGACGAACGAATCCATCGACTTCGAACCTTTCAAATTCACTGAGACGGGGTACTAGGAACCTATCGCGCATGGGCCTTTTGTCCGTCTTTCAGTTCACAGGTAAAAGTGCCTCTGCCGGTTCGGTCAGCGATTTTGCCGATGCCGTTCAGCAAGCCAGAGTGCGAGCTCGTCATCGCTTGATTGGGGCTGCGGTGTTGCTGATCTTGGGCATCATTGTTTTTCCTCTGTTGTTTGAGACGCAACCCCGGCCCGTTGCCATTGATATCCCTATTGAGATTCCACGCAGAGAAAGCGCTTTGCCTCTGGTCATCAAGCCACGAACAGCGGCTACCCTGCCAGCGCCTAGTACCTTAGAGATACCTGAGGCCATTGTTGAAGCCGCAGAAGACGCTGGCCGTGAGGTGCCTCCCCCTACCCCTTCTTCTGCAGCTAGACCCTGGGTGCCTTTGCCAGCGTTGCCCGATGCCAGTGTTCTGTCCTCGGGGTCTCATCAGGCTGTGACAACTCAGGGGGCTGCGAGCGTTGACAAACCTGGTCGTTTTGTTCTGCAGGCTGGCGCATTTTCAGACAATGCTGCAGCCAAAGATATTCGTGTAAAACTTGACAAGTTGGGGCTCAAAACTTTTATTCAAACGGCAGACACCCCCGAAGGTAAACGCATCCGAGTTCGTGTGGGTCCTTTCAGCTCGAGAGAAGATGCAGAAAAGGTGCTGGCTCGCATCAAGGCCGGTGGTTTGTCAGCGGTTGTCCTTGCTGTGTAACGCCCTTGTGACTTGGAGCTGGGTTGACGCAGTTTTTGGGGGCATCCTTTTGTTGTCGGTGCTCGTGGGCTGTTGGCGTGGTTTGGTCTTTGAGCTCATGTCTTTGGTTGGGTGGCTGGTGGCTTATTTCGCAGCTTTGGTGTTTGCACCGCGATGGGCAACCGGGTTGCCCATCGGGATACCGGGCGGCACCTTGAATGCTTTGGTAGCCTACGGTTTGATTTTTTTGGGCGCCTTGATTGTTTGGGGTTTGATCGCAAAACTGATGCGCTGGCTGATTCATGCCACACCGTTGAGTGTCATTGACAGGGTGCTGGGTGGTTCTTTTGGTTTTTTACGTGGGGCGGTTGTTCTATTGGGTCTCACGACCGGTGTCTTGTTGACCCCTTGGGCCAAGTCTCACGAGTGGCGAACCTCGTGGGGCGCTGAGTTCGCTACTGAGGTGCTGCATGAGATTCAGCCCTGGTTGTTTCCGAAGATTGCGTTTTTTTCGCGCCAGGCCTCAATAAAGGATGACTTTGTATGTGCGGTATCGTTGGTGTAATTTCACAAGCCCCCGTGAACCAGCTGATCTACGATGCCTTGCTGCTTTTGCAGCACCGAGGGCAAGATGCTGCCGGAATTGTCACCATGCAGGGCACCAAGTGCTTCATGCATAAAGCGCGCGGCATGGTGCGCGACGTTTTTCGCACCCGCAATATGCGTGCATTGCCGGGCGTGGTGGGCTTGGGCCAGGTTCGTTGCCCAACGGCGACCCAAAAATCTCCCTCGCCCCACTGGGGGAGAGGGT
>JANMEO010000057.1:0-10280 GCA_031376995.1 Burkholderiales bacterium | reverse complement strand
TGAGTGAGCTGGTGGCGCAGTCGCTGCGCGCTGAAGGCGTGAAGCTGCTCACTAGCCACAAGGCTGTGCGGGTGGAGGCGGTCGACGGCAACAAGCGTTTGATTCTCCAAGGCGCAGGCGCTGATGAGGTGATCATCCCCTTTGACGAGTTATTGTGTGCGGTGGGTCGCCGCCCTCGCGTCAAGGGTTATGGGCTTGAAGCGCTGGGCATCCCGCTGTCGCCTCGTCAAACCATCGACGTCAACCCCTACCTGCAAACTGTTTACCCCAATATCTTTGCTGTGGGCGATGTGGCAGGCCCTTACCAGTTGACACACATCGCGGCGCATCAGGCTTGGTATGCCGTGGTGAATGCGCTGTTTGGTCGTTTTCGCAAGTTCAAGGTGGATGACCGCGTGATTCCTTGGGCCACCTTCACTGACCCTGAGGTTGCCCGTGTGGGGCTCTCAGAAACTGAGGCCGTTGAGCAAGGTATTGCCTTTGAAGTCACTCGCTATTGTCTGGATGATCTTGACCGCGCCATCGCCGACGGTACCGCGCAGGGTTTTGTGAAGGTGCTCACGGTGCCAGGGAAAGATGTGATTCTGGGCGTGGCCATCGTTGGTGAGCATGCGGGTGACTTGCTGGCGGAGTATGTGCTGGCCATGAAGCACGGCTTGGGCTTGAACAAAATCTTGGCCACCATCCACATCTACCCGACCCTGGCAGAGGCCAATAAGTTTGTGGCGGGCCAGTGGAAGCGGGCGCACGCGCCCCAAAAACTGCTGGAGTGGGTGCGTCGCTACCACGCTTGGGAGCGGAGATGACCCCTTGACCCCTCTGCGGCCAAGCCCATGCTGTCCATCGTGATGCCTGCGCTGAACGAGGCTTTGGGCATTGAGCGCTCACTGCAAGCCCTTGTGCCGATGCGTGCACGCGGTGTTGAGGTGGTTTTGGCTGACGGCGGCAGCTTTGATGACACTGCGCAGCGCGCAGCCCCTTGGGTTGATCAGCTGGTGGTGGCGCCCCGGAGTCGGGCACTGCAGATGAATGCCGGTGCTCGCATGGCTCGGGGTGATGTGCTGCTGTTTTTGCATGCGGACACCGACCTGCCATTGGGGGCTGATGAGCTGGTTTTAGAGGCGATCTCACAGGGGGCCTGCTGGGGTCGCTTTGATGTGCGCATTGAAGGCCGGGCAGGGATGCTTCGCGTGATTGCAGCGCTGATGAACTGGCGCTCTCGTGTCACCGGCATCGCCACGGGCGATCAAGCTATTTTTGTCACCCGCGCGGCGCTGGACCACGTGGGTGGCTTTCCCGATCAGCCGCTGATGGAGGACATTGAGCTCTCGCGTCGGCTCAAGCGCCGGGGTGCCCCGGCGTGCCTGAGTGCCAAGGTTTGCACCTCGGGTCGGCGTTGGGAGCAGCGGGGCGTGTGGCGCACAATTTTATTGATGTGGTGGCTGCGCTGGCGCTATTGGCGTGGTGAATCGGCTGCTCGATTGGCTGAGCTGTATCGATGAGCACCGCGCTGATTGTCTTTGCCAAGGCGCCTGTTGCCGGGTTGTCCAAAACACGTTTGATCCCAGCCTTGGGCGCTGAGGGGGCTGCCGTGTTGGCCGCTCGCATGCTGAGTCATGCGCTCGAACAAGCCACCCAGGCCGACATCGGCCCGGTCGAGCTGTGCGTGGCCCCTGACGCATCGCACCCTGCGTTGCATGCCGCAGCCGCGCAGTGGGGAGTGTCGATGGCTGAGCAAGGCGCTGGCGATCTGGGCCAGCGTATGCATCGCGCTTTTTTGCGCCATCTGGCTCAAGCTCAGCGTGCCTTGCTGATCGGCACGGATGCGCCAGCCTTAGATGCCTTGATGTTGCGCCATGCGGCACAGGCGCTGAAAGATGTCGAGTTGGTTTTTGTGCCTGCTTTGGACGGTGGCTATGCTTTGGTGGGCCAGCGCCACGCTGATCCTCGTTGGTTTGTCGACATGACGTGGAGTCATGCGCGGGTGATGCACGACACCCGTGAGCGCTTGCGTGGCGCTGGGGTGCGCTGGACAGAGCTTGAGCCCGTGGCCGATATCGATGAGCCGCAAGACCTTCAGCATGCACCACCGAGTTGGCTGGATGGTTTGCTAACAAAAGATTCAACGTGAAGCGGCTGGTGCTGGCAGGGGCAGGTCATGCTCATGCGTTGGTGTTGCGTGAGCTGGTGCGGCGGCCTTTGCCGGGGGTTGAGGTCGTGGTGGTGTCACCGCAGCCCTTGGCGCCTTATTCTGGGATGGTTCCAGGCTGGCTGGCGGGGGTGTACCGCTTTGAGGACATTGTGGTCAACGTTCCACCCTTGGCCTGCGCTGCGCATGCGCGTTGGCTGCCGGGCGAGGTGCAGGCGCTAGACACGGCCAGCCAGCAGCTCATGTTGGCAGACGGCACCGCGCTAGCCTATGACGTGTTGTCGCTCAACGTGGGCTCGACCTTGCGGGCCCCGCAGACGCAGCACGCTCAGATGTTGCCTCTGCGCCCCTTGGCCTTGTTGCGTCAACGGTTTGAGCCGGTGCTGGGGCAGTGGCAATGCAACGATGGCCTCTCTGATTGTCCCTTTGTGGTTACTGCGTTGGGCGGTGGGCCGGCTGCGTTTGAAGCCTTGCTGGCGGTGCTCAAGCGGCTGCGTCAAATACGGCCTGATCGGCAGGTGCAAGGCCAGCTGATCACGCGAAGCTCAGTGTTGTTGCCAGGCTTGGCACCGCGCGCTCAACGCGCTGCCTACCGGGCATTGCAGCACGCGGGGGTGGCGGTTCAACTTGACAGTGAGTGGTGTGAGGCTGTCGACTTGGGCAGCCATCTTGTGCTCTGGGCCACCGGGGCGCAGGCTCACGACTGGCAGCGTGACCCTGCGCGGCGTGGTGCCTTGGCGGTTGACGAGGCGGGGTTTGTCTGCATTGATACGCAATTGCGCAGTGTTTCGCACCCTCAGATTTTTGCAACTGGAGACTGTGCCAGCTGGCCTGGTCAGGCGCTTCCCAAAGCTGGCGTGCATGCGGTACGCATGGCGCCTGTGCTGGCTCACAATTTGCGTGTTGCCGTGGCGGATGGGGGCCATGCGGGTGGGTTGCAGACTTACCATCCTCAGCACCATTTTTTGGCGTTGCTCGCCACCGCGGATGGACGGGCCATCGCCGCGCGTGGAGGTTGGGCTTTTGAGGGCGCCTGGGCTTGGCGTTTGAAAGACCATATTGACCGTCGTTTTGTGGCGCAATTTCGTTCATCATTGTTGGCTTCGCCCTAACCCCTCAACTCGGCACCGGCACCGGCACCGACCCCTTTGCTGCCTTTTTTGGAGATCGCTCATGAACCGCATTCGTTGACTGGCAACCTTGCTGGCTTTGGCGCCATTATTCGCTGCACCTTTGACCGACTCTCAGGTGGCCGACTCTCAGGTGGCGAGCGGCAAAAAGTGGCACTAGGGTAGACTGCCGCGGTCTCATGGACTGATTCCCCTACAGGGTTCAATACGCCGCGAACATCCGGCTCCGGGACAACCCATTTTCTTATGTTCCAGCGTTAATTCAGGTTCAGCTTGGCTTAACGCTGCTGAGAACGACAACCCTTCCATTGTTGCTTTTCAAGACACCGCGCGGGCTGTCTCGATGCAGCTTTTTCATCAACCGCGCGCGATCGACTCATGTGTTCATGCATGCCGCTCATCAGGAGAATTAAAGAGTGAACGTCAATAAAACCATCATTACAGGGATGTGCATTGCCTTTTTGTCTGCTTGCGGAGGTGGCGGCGGGGACAGTCCCAGCACAACGCCGGTGCAGTCGGCTTCGCCTTCGCAAATATTCAGCGACGAGCAGGAGCAGGTGAACGAATTCGTGGCGGCCGGCTTGGTGCTGCAGACGCTGGCCCCTTCAGACACGGCGTATTTGATGGGATTTTTGGGAACCATCATCCAAGGCCTTGCTGCCGACACCGGGGGCAACCTCGTCAAGTCTATGACCTGCGGCTCTGGTACGGGCAGCCTTGAGGTGAACAAGGTGACACCCCACACGGGCCTGACCGTGGGTGACAAGCTGTCACTGACCTTTGCCAAATGCACGATTGGCCCTGACATCGTGGATGGGGCGCTGACATTGATCCTGCGAGCTGAGGTGTCGCCCAGCACAGATATTGATGTGAGTTACGACGCCTCGATGACGTTGTTCTCCATCACGACAGGTGGCGTGGAAACTACGTTCAACGGTCCAGCCCGCATCAGCACGACCATGAAAGAGTCGTTCAATTCGATCAAGGCCGCCCTCTCGGTGCCACTTGGACCATCATTTTTCAAGGTCGTCAAGAAAGGGATGTGGGAGGTTGTGTATTCGCCCGGCGACAGCTTTTCTGCCACTGAGTCTGGTTCGCCCAACAGTGCCAGCAGGCAGATGGAAGCCACGGTGCTCTTTGCCGACGCGGATTCGTATGCCCATACATTCAATATCAGGACCCCGTCGCCTCTGGTTGGCACTATCAATTCGAGTGGTTTATTCATTCCAACGTCCGGTGTGTTGGTGGTCATTGACCTCGCAAGCAATTTATTCACCTCAACGACCGTCAGCGGAATCAACGCGCAGGTGAGTGCCGACAGCGACCATAATGGCACGCGTGACCTGAACTTTACGGTCTTGGTGTCGACCCTGTTGGAGTAAGCGCCGTTGCAAACAGCACGGTGAAGTTGCCTCCATTTCGGGGTCCATGTATGAAAAATCAAGTGAGCATGAAATCGGGGCAACACCACCAACCCCAAAAAACTTGTGAGGAAATCATGTTTCGTTGTTTCATTCTTATTGCTCAGTTCAATCGCGGTCACTGGGTGCGCTTCAGTCGTTAATGATTTCATCAGTTGAGAGCTTTTCTGAAATCATCGATTGAGAGGATCCAACACCATGTTAGCCATCATCGGAGGCACCGGCCTGTATGAGTTACCAGGCCTTGAGATCCTCGAGCGGCTCAATGCTGAGACGCCGTTTGGCACGCCCTCTGGAGACATCGTGCGCGGTCGACTGCACGGCACTGAGGTTCTTTTTCTGGCGCGTCACGGCGCTGCGCACAAGCTGTTGCCGCACGAAATCAACTACCGCGCCAATGTGTATGCATGCAAGCGGGCAGGGGCGACTTTGTGCTTGGGATTTTCGGCGGTCGGCAGCTTGGCGCTCGAAGTGCCCCCCGGCTCGTTGGCCATGCCTGAGCAGTATGTCGACTGGACACGCGGCTCGCGTGAGCGCAGCTTTTTTGGCTGCGGCGTGGCGGCGCATGTGTCTACGGCGCGCCCTGTCAGTGCGGCGCTGGTGGCCGCTGTGCAGGCGGCTGCGCTGCGTGTGGGTGCACCGCTGCGACGCGGCCTGACCTACGCTTGCGTCGAGGGGCCGCGTTTGGGCACCCAAGCTGAAAGCCATCTGCTGCGCCAGCTGAATTGCCAATTGGTGGGCATGAGCAATGTGCCTGAGGTTTTTTTGGCACGCGAAGCGCAGCTGGCTTATGCCACCGTGGGGCTGGTCACTGATTACGACTGTTGGTTGGATGACCCCTCGCAGCATGTCAGCGTGGGGGCTATTTTTGAGCGTTACGGCCACACCTTGGCATTGGCTCGCTCGGTGTTGGATGAGTTGCTGCGAGCGCCGCTGCCTGAGCCTGAGCCTGAAAGCCGCTCAGCCTTGTCGACCGCTGTGCTCACGCCAGATGCTGCCCTGACGCAGGCTCAGCGTGATTGGCTGGCTGTGCTCAGGGGATGAATGGGCATACCTGTTTGGCCACGGCTCAGGCAGGCATGCACAGGGCGTCGTCAAGCACCTCAACCCAATGGCGCACTGGGCGCGAGGTGCCCGATTGCAGGTGTTGGATGCAGCCGATGTTGGCGGAGATGATGACGTCGGGTGCGAGGGGCTCTAGATGGCTGAGTTTGCGCTCACGCAGTTGGGTGGCAAGCTCGGCTTGCAAAATTGAGTAGGTGCCCGCTGACCCGCAGCACAGGTGGCTTTCTTGGGCTGGCAGGTGCACCTCCCAGCCCAAGGCGCTGAGTGCAGCCTCGACCTGGCCGCGGCACTGTTGGCCGTGTTGCAGGGTGCAGGGCGCATGGTAGGCCAGGCGTTGCGTTGGGGGCAAAACCAGACGCTCTTTGAGCCAGGGCACCAGGCTGGGCAGCAGCTCGCTGAGGTCGCGTGTGAGCTGGCTGATGTGCTTTGCCTTGGTACTGTAGTTGGGGTCATGGGCCAGCGCTTGGCCGTAAGATTTGACAGTGACGCCACAGCCTGATGCATTCATGACAATGGCTTCAACCGCGCCCTCGTTGATCAGGGGCCACCAGGCGTCAATGTTGCGCCGCATGTCTTGCAGGCCGCCTTCGGGGTCGCTCAGATGGTTGCGAATGGCGCCACAGCATCTGGCCTCGGGGGCCACCAGGGTTTGGATGCCCGCCGCATCGAGCACACGCGCGGTGGCGCTGTTGATGTTGGGCATCATGGCGGGCTGCACGCAACCCGTGAGCAACAACATTTTGCGAGGGTGTTCGCTCTGTGGCCAGGCGTGGGCTCGCTTGCTCGTTGGGCCAGGCACCTTGTTTTTGAGCACGCTGGGCAGCAGGGGGCGTGCCCATTGTCCTAGTTTCATGGCAGGGGTAAAGGCCGGCGAAGTGAGGCCCTCTTTGAGCAGCCAGCGCAGACCTTGCTCAAGCACTGGGCGCTTGACTCGGGCATCCACGATCTCGCGACCGATGTCAATCAGTTGGCCATATTCGACCCCAGAGGGGCAGGTGGTTTCACAGTTGCGGCAAGTGAGGCAGCGGTCGAGATGTTGTTGGGTGAGTCGGCTGACAGGCTGCCCCTCAAGCACCTGCTTCATGAGGTAAATACGCCCGCGTGGGCTGTCGAGCTCATCACCTAGCAGTTGATAGGTGGGGCAGGTGGCCGTGCAAAAGCCACAGTGCACGCATTTGCGCAAAATGGCTTCGGCCGCTAGGCCTTGGGGGGTGTCTTTCAAGTCTGGAGCAAGATCGGTTTTCATGGCTTAGGTTCAACCTTCAAAGGCCAGGGTACATGCGACCAGGGTTAAAGAGCGCGTTGGGGTCGAAGGATTTTTTCAGAGCCCGGTGGATCTTCTCCACCGGTGCGTCGAGAGGGGTGAAAACATCAACTCGCAAGGCCTCGTTGGTGCAGCGAAACAAGGTGGCATGCCCTTTGGCCTGTTTGGCCAATGCACGAATTTCGCTGGCTGGGGCATGGGTGCGCCACCAGCGTTGCGCGCCCCCCCACTCGATCAAGGTGGGCGTTGCGGTGCCCTCAGGAGTGCTTGGGGGGATCAAGGGCGCAGTGGTACAGGGCACTGCCAAACGCCACAAGGGGCGTGGGTCGGCAAGGTTAAAAAAAGGGTTTTGATGGTCTCGCAGGCCACACCAAAAGGTTTGGGCGATGTCGGTGTCAAGGACGGTGGCGCCGTGAGAGGCCTGCAGTTGTTTGACGGCAGCTTGAACCGCCGCCCGGGCTCCAGCCAGGCGCAGGCTCAGAAGATTATTCTGCCACGCGCTGGCGTTAAGGGGCAGTGGTGTGCCCGCCCAGAGGTTGAGATGCTGCAAGGCCTGCGTCTGGGGCATGTCAATGCGCACCGTGGCGCTGGCCACTGGTACAGGCATGACTTTGAGCGAGACTTCCAAAATGATGCCCAGGGTGCCCAAAGAGCCCGCAAACATCCGGGAGACATCAAAGCCCGCCACATTTTTGATCACTTGGCCGCCAAACGTGAGCACCTCTGCGCGCCCGTTGAGCACTGTGGCACCCAGCACATGGTCGCGCACCCCGCCCACCATGGCCCTGGCTGGGCCTGAGAGCCCCGCCGCGACCATGCCCCCGACCGTCCCCCCAGCCATGATGCTGCCGTGACTGAATCGTGGGGGTTCAAAGGGCAGGTATTGACCCTTGGCAGCCAGGGCATCTTCAAGCTCTGCCAGGGGGGTTCCTGCACGCACCGTGACGACCAGTTCGGTGGGCTCGTAGGCACTGATGCCTTGCAGGGCTCGTGTGTCGAGTACGGTGCCGTGGCTACGTTCACCATAAAAATGCTTGGTGTCGCTGCCGCAAATTCGCATGGGGGCCAGACAGCCTTGAGCGCTGCGCACACAGTTGATCAAAAGTTCAAGGGCTTGGGGCATGCGGTGGTGTTGGGCTGTGGGGCGCGATGCGCCGGGGGTTCAAAATCGGGGCAATTCGGGGAAGGGGAGAAAACCGCGCTGGACATGCATTTTTCCGTACTCAGCACAGCGTGCCAGAGTGGGGATGACTTTGCCTGGATTGAGCAGGCCGCTGGGGTCGAAGGCGGTCTTGACGGCCATCATCTGGTTGCGCTCTGCGGGAGAAAACTGCACGCACATCGACGAGAGCTTTTCAACGCCGACGCCGTGTTCTCCGCTCACCGTGCCGCCCATGGCCACGCTGGTTTCCAGGATGTCAGCCCCAAAAAGTTCGGCGCGCCGAAATTGATCAGGGTCGTTGGCATCAAACAAAATCAATGGGTGCAGATTGCCATCGCCTGCATGAAATACGTTGCAGCAGCGCAGGCCGTAGGTGGTTTGCATGCGACCAATGGCCAGCAACATCTCAGCGAGTCGTTTGCGTGGAATGGTGCTGTCCATGCAAAGGTAGTCGGGGGAGATGCGGCCCGTGGCCGGAAAGGCGTTTTTGCGGCCACTCCAAAATTTAAGGCGCTGCGCTTCGCTGCTGCTCACGCTCAGGTGCGTGGCACCGCAGGCCTGCAAGACCGTGCGCATGCGCTCAATCTCTTCACTCACTTCGTCAGGAGTGCCGTCGCTTTCGCACAGCAAAATGGCTTGCGCACTGAGGTCATAACCTGCATGTACAAAGTCTTCAACAGCGGCGATCATGGGCTTGTCCATCATTTCTAAGCCAGCGGGGATGATGCCAGCCGCAATCACTTGAGCCACCGCATCGCCCGCCTTGCGAAGGTCGTCAAAGCTGGCCATGATGCAGCGCGCTGTGGGGGGCTTGGGGACCAGCTTGACGGTCACTTCGGTGATCACTAACAACATGCCTTCACTGCCCATCACGGCCGCCAGCAAGTCCAGCCCGGGGGCATCTAGGGCTTCGCTGCCTAAAGTGATGGCCTCACCCGATTGGGTATAGCCGCGCACTTGCAAAACGTTGTGCAGCGTCAGGCCATATTTAAGGCAGTGCACGCCGCCCGCGTTTTCTGCCACATTGCCGCCGATGGTGCATGCAATTTGGCTGCTGGGGTCGGGGGCATAGTAGAGGCCATGGCGGGCAGCGGCCTCGCTGATGGCCAGGTTGCGCACGCCACACTCGAGCGTGGCGGTGCGGGCTTCGGGGTTGATCTGTTTGATGCGGTTGAACTTGGCCAAGCTCAGCGTCACGCCCTCAGTGTGGGGCATGGCCCCACCGCTGAGCCCAGTACCCGCGCCGCGAGCCACCAGGGGCACATTCAAGTCATGGCAGCAGCGCATAACGGCGGCCACCTGGGCTTCAGTCTCAGGCAGCACCACCACCAGGGGTCGCGCGCGGTAAGCCGTCAAGCCATCGCATTCATAGGGGGTTGTGTGCTCGTTGTGCCACAACAAAGCATGAAGTGGCACAACATCTGACAAAGCGCTCACGACCTTGCTTTGCAGCAGCGCCCGAGTGCTCTCTGGGGTTGAAGAGGCTGAAGTCATGGCGGATCAGATAGGCAGGGGTGCGTCTAGGCAAGAGTAGCAAAAGCGTGGTGAATGTGACCCGGGCCGTTTGTGCAGCCCAAGCTCAGTCTTGGGTTAGTTGCTGGGTCGCGACTTAGGTGCTGTCTTGGCTGCCGGTTTGACGCTGGGTTTGATGGCTGGGTTTTTGACTTCAGCCTGGGCAGGTGTCGGTGTGCTGGGTTTGGGTTTGGCTTGGGCCGAGATTGAGGCGCTGGCGGGTGTGGCGGCAGGTGGCGTGGGCTTTTTGGGGTCTGGAGCGCTTTGCTTCAGAGCCTGGGTGGCCAGTTGGGTAAATTGCTGGGTCAGGGTGCCCCACCACTGAAGGGGGTCAACTCCGGGGGGCGGTGCGGTGGTTGGCGTGGACGTGCTGGCAGGCGTGTTGGGCAAGTGGGCTGTAGATGCTGGGGTCTCGGGCGTTTTGATCTTCAATGATTCACGCAAATCGTCCATTTGTACATTCATGGTTTTGAGCGTGGACAACGTCATGCGCTGCACTTCAAGGGCTTGAATCGTGGCCCCCAACATGCGGGTGTTTTGCTCAAGCCAAAACTGGATGGTGCGCAGCTCGTTGATG
>JANMEO010000040.1:0-4917 GCA_031376995.1 Burkholderiales bacterium | reverse complement strand
CATCAACGCGTCCACCCCGGCCTGCACCTGCACCGTCTTTCTCATCGCTTTCATCTCCGCTCTCCATCCAAGGTTGCAATGGCAGCAGACGGTACGCAGTTCACAGAATCAATTCATGCAGATTTGCCGGAAGGACACCCTGAAGCAGGAGGGCGAGGGCTTCGTGATCGACCGGATCACACTCACTCTGAATGCCGCCATACAAGGCATCGACGAAGCCAGGTTCCAGGAAATCGCCTTGGTGGCCAAGCGAGAATGTCCGCTGTCCAAGGCACTGGCCGCCGTGGCCGAGGTCAGCTTGCAGGCCACGCTCAAACCGGCGACAGCATGAACAGCGTCACGCAGATTGAGACCCCCGAGACGCCGCCGGTGGCCGCCGCCGAGGCCCGTGCCGTGGCGCCTTTACGGGTGGCTGGCGTCGAATCGATCGCTCGATCACGGCTGCTAACGGTAGAGGCCGACGCATTGCTGGTCGAAGTGGCTGCCCTGTTGTCGAGTGCGCAGATTAGCGTCGTTGTTGTCTGTGATGCCGCCGGTGCTGCGGTGGGCGTCATCACTGAGACCACGTTGGTCCGCCGTCTAGGCCTCGGGCAGGCTGATTTCTTCACCACCCGAGTCGGAGACATCATGACGCACGAGTTCACGGTTTGCACCCTAGAGGACCTGCTGTCGGAAGTGCTGGCCATGATGCACTCGCGCAGCCTCATCCATGTGCTGCTTCTCGACACTGAAAGGCACCCTCTGGGGGTGCTGAATGCCCGCGACGGGCTGCGAGCGCTGCTAGCGGCGGGCAACCACGAAGAGGCGCTGCTGCGCAACTATGTGATGGGCATTAACTACCCATGAGGTCGTATCCAAGTCCACGTGCACGCCAACGCCCATGCCTCCACGATGCCTCCGGGCTACGTTCATGAGATCAGCTCTTCGACCGTGAGCGTGCGGTAGTAGACCGCCAGGTTAGCGCCGCAGCTACGGCCCGCTTCGGCAATGGTTGCTGCTCGCTCACTGTTGTCAGCCTGAACCAACAGCCACATGGTGCCCTGTTCCGCGAGAGTGAGGTAGCGCTTCAAGAGCGTGATCTCGTATCCTAGACCGGCAAGGAGGCCAGCGTTGTCGATCATCGAACGCAGTTCGGCAACACTTTCCCTTGGCGAGAACTGTCGGATGCCTGAGGCCGACCAGCCGATGCCGTGCAGTGCAGCGACCAGCGCATCGATATGAACCTGCGTCGGCAAACCCATCATCACATGGCCGGTTGGCTTAAAAACTCCAAACGATGTCGGCAAGGTTTCCGCCTCGGCGGCATGAATCAGCACGGCAGTGGCGGCAGTATGGGTCGTCTGGGTGTCAGAAGCGAGTTGGGGGTCAAGAGGGGTCATGGTCTGCGTCTCATTGAAGCAGCATGTTCGGATACAACCCGTCAAGCAGTCTGTTCGCCAACAAACAGAAGTTGACGATAGCGATACCCATTCAACCTGAAGATGCTGTGCGCCTGAGCACCGACGCCGATTGAAGCGGCGCGCAAGCTGCAAACCGTTCAGCGCCACCGGCGCCGACAGCACCGGAGCCACCATGTGCACCCAATGGAAAGTAGACCCATGACGCTAACCGGCAGCGCTATACAAGTTACCCCCGCCCCAAGCCGCATCGAGTCTGACAGCTTCGGCCCCATTGAAGTGCCTGCAAAAGCGCTGTGGGGCGCACAAACTCAGCGCTGCCTACAGTTTTTCACTATTGGTGAGCAACGCATGCCAATGGCGGTGGTTCACGCCATCGCGCAGGTCAAGCGCGCAGCGGCCGAGGTCAACGCAGCGCTGGGCCTGCTGGATGCAACGAAAGCCTCGGCCATCGCCGCTGCTGCCACGCGTGTGGCGGCCGGTGAGTTCGATGCTGAGTTCCCGCTCTCAGTGTGGCAGACCGGCTCGGGCACGCAAACCCACATGAACGTGAACGAAGTGCTGGCCCACCTTGCCACGATTACCCTAAGTGGCAGTTTGGATGGCTCCCATACGGTACACCCTAATGACGATGTGAACTTGGGGCAATCGTCCAACGATGTCTTCCCCACGGCCCTGCATGTGGCAGTGGCACAGGCTTGCTGCTCGCTGCTGCACAGGCTCGGCACGCTGCGCTTAGCACTGCAGCACAAAGCCACGTCATTTGCCGACGTGATCAAAGTTGGCCGCACACACTTGCAAGATGCGACACCGGTGACGCTCGGGCAGGAATTTAGTGGCTACGACGCACAAATGGCCCTGGCCGAAGAGGCTCTTATTCACAGCCTGAGCGCTGTGCATGCGCTGGCCATCGGTGGCACAGCTGTCGGTACAGGACTGAACACCCACCCGGAGTTCGGCGCGCGCGTGGCGCAGTTGCTGACCAAGCGCCTGGCCCTGCCCTTCACCGTGGCACCCAACTTGTTTGCCGCCCTCGCTGGGCATGAAGCACTGGTGGGACTGCATGGAGCCCTGCGCATGCTGGCCATTGCATTGAACAAGATCGCCAACGACATCCGCCTCATGGGCAGCGGCCCACGCGCCGGATTGGGTGAGTTGCGCCTTCCGGAAAACGAACCCGGCAGCTCCATCATGCCCGGCAAGATCAATCCGACGCAGGTGGAGGCGCTGACCATGGTCTGCGCACAGGTCATGGGGCACGATGTGGCCATCGGCATCGCCGCTGGCCAGGGCCAGCTGGAACTTAATGTCTACAAGCCACTGATCGCACTGAACGTGCTGGACAGCATCACGTTGCTAAGCGACGCCATGCTGAGCTTTGCCACGCACTGCGTGCAAGGCATCGAAGCCGAGCTTGCACGCACGGCCGAGTTGCTAGCGCGGTCTCTGATGCTGGTGACGGCGCTGTCGCCGCACATCGGCTACGACCGTGCGGCATGCATCGCCAAGCAGGCCCACCAGGAAGGCACGACGCTGCGCGAGGCAGCCCTGGCCAGCGGCGAGGTGAACGCCACAGACTTCGATTCATGGGTGCAGCCGGCCAATATGGTGGGCAGTCGGCCCGGCTAAGACCACTATCCCCCTCGGAACTGAAGATGCTGGGTTGATGGGTCGTATGGGGAATGGGGGTGCAAGGCAAACCGCAGCCCTATCCGTTGATAGGGCGAGGATTTGCAACGCCGCAGACCCTTTTCCCAAACGGCCCAGCGACTCAGCATTTTCAGCTCCGAGGGGTATAGTACCCCGTCGGACTTGGTCGTCTAAAATTGGAAAGATACTCAAAGTAACCCGCCCAATTCAGCGCCCCTCCCTCATTAGGCTTCAATGAGACTTACGCAAAAATCTTGATCAAGATATACCCCTCGGAACTGAAGATGCTGGGTCGATGGGTCGTTTTGAGAATGGAGATGCAAGGCTTCAAGCACAGCGATACCATTGGGTATCGCGAGCATTGACAACGCCGCAGATCCGTTTTCAAAACGGATCTGCGATCCGGCATCTTCAGTTCCGAAGGGTATAGAGTGGTGGTTTGCCTGAAAAGCCGATACAACTTGATGATTGCCAACACTTACTGGTGAGCCAGATCAACTACATGCTGACGAATTTTGCGCAGCACACCGAAAATATGAGCCACGATGCCATCAACCGCTACCTGAGACAAGACCGCATGACGGGTAGCGACGTTTGGCACAACGTCGAAGGCGATGTGATTCATTCGTCAAATGGCTATATTGTTTTTGATGACACGGTGCTGGACAAGAATTTTCCCCATCACATTGAGCTGGTGCCACGCCAGTACAGCGGCAACGCGCATGGCCTGATCAAAGGCATCGGGGTTGTGAACTGCGTTGACGTCAACCCCGATATTGATGCGTACTGGATCATTGATTTTCATCTTTACGACCCTGGGGGTGACGGAAAAAACAAGCTCGATCGCGTCCAAGAGATGCTGAGCAACGTGGTACGCCACGAACTCCTGCGGTGTCTTTGCGGCCTGCTCTTGCAGCGGCTGCAGAATTTCTTCGAAGTCGCCGTAACGCCGCCCCGGCACCGCCAGGATGAATTCCACCGACTGGGCGTTGGTCACTTCGACTTTGCTCAACTCCCCGATGTTGTCCAGCGACAGCAGCCCGCGATCGGCCACCACGATCAGCCGACGAATGTGGGGGAAGCGGGCCAGTACCTTGCGCAGCGTGGGCTGCAGTGTCGGTGCTTCGCTCGTGTTGCCGGCAAAGACCTCGTGGTAAATCGGCATGCCATCAGCGGTCTGCACCACACTGAGCGTGAACTGACGGGCAATAAGGCCCTCCTTGGACATGCCGTACTGGCGCACATCGCCGCTTTGCTCGCTCAGGCCTTCGGTGCGAATCGTCGTCAGGTCGTAAAACACCACCGAGAGTTCGACGTCAATCAGCGGGCGCAGAAGTGCGGCCACACACTCGTCGACAGCCCCCTGATGATCCATCTGCACATCCATGCTGCGCAGCAGATGCTGGTGGGTCAGACGCTTGGTGTCGATGCCGGGGATGCTCACCGTTTGCAACCAGCGCAGCACGCCGAGTTTGGAATCCGGATCGCACAGCCGGTTGAAGACCATCACGCGCAATGCCTGCTCGACCGGCGTGGTGTATCGCGCACGCCGAAAGATGGCCCCCAGGTCATCGAAGCCCAATTCGCGCCAAAGCTGATCCAACGCCCACACGTCACCCAGCGCCAGGGCCCCCGAGGTAAACATTCGGCGAACCCGTGTCAGTACTGGAAATCTACCTGACTGTAAGCAATGGGATGGACGCCCCCACCCGTAACGGCATCAATGTGCCAAAGTGGAGGCCAAGAATTAACAACTTCAGACAACCTGATCTCTACTCCAGGCGCGGTTCACGTGTGTAGTAGCTAAACCCTTATGAATCAAGGCGTAGCGCAGAGATATCAAAATTCTTCTGTGTACTGAGATCAAACA
>JANMEO010000039.1:0-9740 GCA_031376995.1 Burkholderiales bacterium | reverse complement strand
CATCAACGCGTCCACCCCGGCCTGCACCTGCACCGTCTTTCTCATCGCTTTCATCTCCGCTCTCCATCCAAGGTTGCAATGGCAGCAGACGGTACGCAGTTCACAGAATCAATTCATGCAGATTTGCCGGAAGGACACGATGGTCTTGCGGCAAAAAATAAATATTTTTGGCCAGATTTTCGAGAACTCTCGGATCCTGTGTTTTCTCCAAGACGGCGATGAAGCCCTCAAGCCTATGGTCTTTTGGCAAAAAACGAATAATTTTGGCCAGATTTTCAAGAACTCTCGGATCCTGTGATTTCTCCGTGAAGGCGATGAAGCCCTCATGGATATCGTCTCCCAGATGAGGGTGAAGCCTCGCGGTCAGCACTACGAGAACCCTCGGATCCTGTGTTGAATTCAAGATGGCTTTGAAGCCCCTAAGGTTCTGCTCTTGCGGCAAAGCATGAAGATTTTCAGCCAGCGCTTTGAGAGCTGTTGGATCCGATGTTGAATTCAAAAAGGCGTTGAAGCCCTCAATCCTTTGGCCTTTCGGCATAGACCAAAGAGATAGGATCAGCCTTTCGAGAACTCTCGGATCCTTTGATTTCTCCAAGACGGCGTTGAAGCCCTCAAGCATATGGTCATTCGGCAGAAAGCCAATCTTACCGGCCAGCAATCTGAGAACTGTCGGATCTTGTATTTTCTCCAAGATCGCGTTGAGGCCCTCAAGGATATGGTCTTTGGGCAGCCAGTCAACGACCGAGGCCAGCGCTTTGAGAACTGTTGGATCCTGTGTTGAATCCAAGATGGTGCTGAAGACCTCAAGCTGCTGCTCTTGCGCCAATTCAGTAATTTCCCTGGCCAGCGCTGCGAGAACTCTCGGATCTTGTGTTTGGCTCAAGAGGGCCCTGAAGCGCCCAAGATTGTGCTGTTGCGGCAAAAGGCGAAGTTGCCAGACCACCCCGCCTAGATTGGTCAGATCCAGAACTGAATTGTTTTGATTATCACGCATCAATCCATCAGCGTAGGCGAGATAGGTTTGTTCGAGAATCTCACCTTTCTCAACCGACTTTTGTAATTGGAAAAGCAGCTTGCTACGCTCTGAATGTGACCACAGCGGATGGGTCAATTGATTGAGTCGGCTAATGGCTTCCTGCGTCCGGCTCTCCTTATTGGTGTTCTTTGTGGAAATTTCCCCATGCTGAAGTAGCTCATTTTTTTGGACCACATCAGGAGCCAACGGTAGTCGCTCCTCCTCAAGACGCAAAGAAACGTCATCGATGGCGCGGCTTCCTTGAAAATCTGAACTGCTGGTTTCGGAAGTTAAAAGTTCGGCAGCTGAACCCTGGTCGGAATTCATTGACTCCACTGGAATTGTCTCAGTGGTAACGCTTGAAGCGGCGGGCGAGGCTGATGGGTGACCTGAGGCCAATTGCTGGTTGGCCATCCTGCTGAGGATGGCCAACCGTGAGGCGCCTCTTCCCATCATCGAAGGCGCGGGGCTTGTTGCAACAGGAGGGGGGTCTGCGCTGGTCAAGCTGAGATCGGCTGCGCGTGCGCTTTCGGTGGTGAGCGCATTGCGCGCAGGCGAGTTTTGTGCGTATGAATGACGACTCACTTTAGATTTCACAGATTGCTCCACATGCAGAAGATGCACCTCCAAGTGATTATGTGGGATGTGCCGACATTGGTTCTACCTCTCGGAACTGAAGATGCTGGGTTGATGGGTTGTTTGGGGAACGGAGATGCAAGGCGTCCATGTACGCCTTGCATCTCATCCCTTCACTCCCTTGGCCGACACCGCATCTTCAATAGGCGGGTAGCAGTCAAACATCTGGGTGACGCTGGCCATCTGGACTCTTCGACGTGCAATGATGGCGCTAAAGCCAACGTTTTTTGAACCGCTGCCGTTTTCAAAGAGCTCAAGCCGATCGGCTTGGTAGGAGGCTTCATCGCTCAAAAGCTCAACACGGGCTGCTTGCAAAATATCAGCTTCAAGACGCCTGCCATCGGCACGTGCCAACTGTTCTAAAGCCACGTTGCTTGTGATTTCGGCGCAAACCTCTGGCTTCACCTTCATGGTTGCTTTGAGTGTGACGTTGCCATTGAAGCTGCGCGTCTTGGCGATGGACATGAATCTGTCCAGATTCTCATTGGCGGCGATACGTTGTTCGCTCTGTGAAGTGCTCTCAGGCCAATTCGCCGCCTGCATACCTGCGTGAATCCATTTTTCGTGGTGCAAATTGACCGTGGCTTCAAATTCGCTGAAGCGGGTATACGCAGCACTACGCTCTGCCAAGATAGATCCGTCAGGCTGGCGAAACAAAACTGACCCGGCCGTATCAACCGTCAGAGAATTTTTTTTCACTTGATGGTTGGGGATGTTGGCAACTTTTGCTGTGCTGACGACTTCAATGCCTTGCGTGCCTGAGGTGGTTGTGATGGTGTCCCTGCGGCGGGAACTGCTGCTGTCAGCAGTGAGCGCGCCGAGAATAACCTGCGAGCCATCCTGGTCGCAGACCGGCTCGATGAGCCCAGTCAAATTCTTAAGATTCCGATTGTTGATGTGGCTCCCACCGCGCTCCATCAATGCAGAAATCGAAACCTCTGGGTGCCGATGAAGTAAAGCCTGAAGCGGGTTTTTATAGATTGGTTGATGGGCTTCGTCGACAAAGTTGCGCCAAGTCAACAAGGTCTCGGTCATGCTGTGGATGTCCACCGTCAGCTGTTCGTGCGTCTTGCCATTGACCAGTGGAATTCGAAGAATAAGCTCTTTTGAGGTGTCCACCCATGCGCGCTCATGCGACGCCCAGAACGTTATGGCGAGGCCGAGTCCCGCATGGACTTTGACCCGCTTCGTCACCGCTTCGCTCACGAGGTGCTGCTGAATGCCTTGTGAATCACGACTCATGCTCAAACTACTTGTTTTTGATCGGTTCACTCCTATCTCAAACTCTGGAGTTACTGTACCCGCGCTAATGACTGCCAGGCCATGGGTGATTAGTCCAGAGGTTTCTAAACCTGTGTATCGACTGTCGCTTAAGCGGACACTTCCGAATGTGGGCTTTTTTGATGGGTCGGCGATGTTTTGGCTCATCAGCTCAAACAAAGCAGTCGGGGACGCAGCACCCTCAGTGTTTTTAGAGGCGCTGTATCGCTCTTGCAGTTCATCGGCTTGATTTAGCGCCACAATCAATGTCGACTTCGGCGCATTGACATCGCAGGCACTCCAGTTGCCAATCGACGCGCTCAGCATCTTCATCGCTTGCAGCGCAGGGGTTGAATGGTTTGCCTTTAACTTTGACAGCTCGAGCACCAGGGCTTCGTAATTGTCCTCTTTCAATGGCGATGGCAATGGCGATTGGTTAGCGCTTCGCGGGGTTGCAGGACTTGCCATATCCAGAGAACGAATACCTTTCAAAGGTTCGCTGGGCAGCGCATTGACGACGATCTTCCCATTTTGCTGGCGCTTGCTGGTGTGTTCAATAGAGCGCAAAATCCTCGGGTTGAGCAAAGGAATGACGTCCTGATCCAGCCGTTCTTTGATGTAGTGAAGTAGGTTGTGCGCTTCGATGAGTGGCATGGGCACCTTGGTTTGCAAGCCAATCGGGGCGCCAGGCACCAGCGGCTGAACATTGGCGGTTAAACCACGAGCACGAACCACGTCAGATCGTGCGGCCACCAACTGTTGGGTGGTTGCTTTGAGCAACTCTTCGCAGGCGATTTTCAATTGTTTGGTGAAATTACGCTCAGCAGTCAAACCGTTCAAATCATGGGTGGCCTCTTTGAGCAAGCCGCGACTGTCCCATGGCGAAGTCTGGCGCTTGGTCTGTGCGCTAGCACCCTTGGGCCAATCGTCCAAACTCTTCTCGATGATGGCATTGATGTTGTCAAATGTGCTGCCTGGCCCTAAAGACGTCAATCCGTTGCGAACCCCGTTGAAGGCGGTTTGCTGCGACAGGGTCAGAGATAAGCTTGCATCCTTGTGGCCTGGGCCAGCATGGCCCGGGTGAGCGAGTGCTTGAGATGCTTCTTGAGCTGCTTGCAGCCACTGACGACTGTCATCGTTAGCGGCTTGGTTCAAACCATGGGTGGCTTTGAAATAGACAGCCACGGCATCTTGCACTTGGGGCGAAGGCTCAATGGCAGTAGGTTGCGCTAAACGCTTGAGTAACTCACGCCCCCCGGGTAATTCGAGCAGTGCACTGGCCAGACGATGAGATGCGCTGCGGATGGCCTGTTCGCTCTGCGTAGTTTGGGGTTGATCTTTGAAACTCCCTCCCGCTCGAGGCACTAAATCGGCGATAGATCGCCCCATCAAATGGTCCAATACCTGTGCAGCCTGATCGCCTTGCCCCCTAGTGGAGAGAGCCAGGCAGCGCAAGATGATTTCAAGAGCCTCATGGCTGGGTATCAGATTCTGGTGGGCTTGGACCTGTGATTCATGGGGGCCTTCAGGTGCCCCGAGCCGCTGCGCCAATTGACGCATCCCCTGTTGAAGGTGGGGGGTCATCGGTGTGCCCTCGAAGCCGGGCGGCATGTCTTGCAGGGCTTGCAGCTTTTGCAGGCGATGTGTTTGCAAAAGCGCCTGCTCAACATCAAGATCACTTTGCGCCCCGGGCTCTGGCAATGGTGTCAAGCTTTGCAGCTGAGATTGAAGGCCATCTCGCAGGTTAAGCAAGGTTGCCTGGGTCTGTTTCGCTTGATCTAGGTTGTCTTTGGTAATGCTCGGGAAGACGCTGCCAAGGTGATCAAAGACCATGTGGGCGGCCGTCATCTGCGCGTTGCTTTCTTCGAGCTTGAGTTCGACGTCGGTCAATTGAACCATCCGAGCCGTAGTCTCATCCCTTTGTTCTCGAAGATGACGTGACTGCATACCACTGTTGGCAATCACATGTTCGTGGGCTTGAGCTTTGACTTGAGCTGAATACTGGAATTTCAACTTGCGCTGCAGGTTACCGATTCGAGTGGGCTTGGGCAGCTGACCAGGTTCGAGTGTCCACTGCGGGATGATCTCGTAAACTGGTTTGTCTCGAGAAGCAAAGATTTCACTGAGTGTTGAGCGGGCAGTGGATAGAAATCTTGTTTTTTGACTGCTTGTTCTGGCATTCAGTGGCATCGATGGCACTGTTGCAGGTGCCACAAGGCCATTCACAATTTTTTGGGTCTCGCGCACAGTCAAGCCATCTGGCGTATCACGATTGGCGAGGCGAGCATTTAGCTTGCTGTGCAGGGCCGGTGTGGAGGATGCCCCGGAGTTATTCGAGAGGGGGCGCAACCGGGAGTTGCTAGAATCGACAACCAGCGTTCCCCGGCGGCTTCCAGTGACGTTGGGCTTGGTCATTGCGCAAGCTTCTTGGCCGTGTCGATCACTGGTACAGCTTCCATGAACAAGGCATCTTCAGGTTGGCAGGGCCAGTGCGCATGATTGCTGGGTCTTAATGCCCACATCGTGACAATCAATTGAACACGGCTAGCCAGATGGGTGAATAAAAGTTGGTCCTAAATTTCGGTGGTCGGGCGGTGGCGGGGGTTCAATCTGAAATGCCAAAAATGTCACGCCACATTGAATTAAAAATTCATTGTTTCCACGGGGCTGAAGGGGTGCGAGGTGTGAGGTGGTCATTCACTCACTCGGTGAGCGGCTTGCGATAGTCAGATGCCGTTTCCTGCGTGCTGGGACCTGGGGGCATGGCCCGCCCGCCGACCGAACCCGAACAGACGTTCACGTACTGAGAGGCAATATGAGTTTCAAAAAGACTGACCTGGTCAAGCAAATGGCACGCAAAATCGATGGTCGCCAGAAATCATCTGGGGTGCCCCATCGGTTTGCACAAGGGGCTGCTGGAATGGCTAGCCAGCGGGATCAACCCCCGCGTGACAGTCCGCCACGTGCGGTGGCGATCAACTGCAAATTGCCACCCGAGCTGGCAAAGCGGCTGCGTGAGCGGGCGCTGGTTCAAGAGGGCGGCCTGAGCGCCGTGGTGGCCCAGGCGCTGACGCACTGGTTGGCCACGCCCCCTTAGGATCTGGCCCGTAATAACTTGGCTATTTCTCGCTTGCCCTGGCGGCCCATTGCTGCGTTGCGACCCTTGCCAAGGCCACCAGCCTTGGCCTCGGCTCGCGCCTTGCACTGAACCCCCATGGCAGCGCGATAAACAGCCAAGTTATTCCGGGCCAGATCCTTAGCTCAAGGGCTCATCAGCTTTTCTTCGGCCAGCGCCAGGGCTTCGGGCAGTCCTGATAACACCAGGGTGTCACCGCTGCCAAGCACCAGATCATCTGCCGGTGGCACGACAGCGCCCGTGGCTCGGCGCACCGAGACCACTTTCACGCCAACAGCATGCAAAGCCTGTGCGGCCAAGGTTTCCCCTGCCCGATGCGTTAGCTGCGGCAGGGTGACGCTGTGCAATCGAGCTGTCTGAAGTTCATCGAAGGTGTCATCATCAGCGCCATGAAAGTAGCCTCTCAAGAGGCTGTAGCGGGCGTTGCGCTGATCTTGAACAATGCGTATGACCCGTCGCATCGGGATGCCAATCAACGCCAAGGCATGACTGGCCAGCATCAATGAGCCTTCAATGGCTTCTGGCACCACTTCGGTGGCTCCGGCCGCTTGCAGTTTTTCAAGGTCGGCATCGTCAATGGTGCGGATGATCACCGGGACCAAGGGAGCATGGGTTTGCACCAAGCCCAAGATTTTCAGTGCTGAGGCGGTGTCATGGTAGGACACGACCACCGCATTGGCCCTCGATAGGCCGGCAGCCATCAGGCTTTGCAGTCGGGTGGCATCGCCAAACACCACGCTTTGCCCAGCCGCCGCGGCTTGACGCACACGGTCAGGATCTAGATCGAGGGCCATGTGGGGGATGTGCTCGAGGTCGAGGATGCGGGCTAGATTTTGTCCGCTTCTCCCATAGCCGGCAATGATGATATGGGCCTCGGTGTTCATGGTGCTTTTGGCGATGCGGGTCATGGCAACCGACTGCATGAGCCAGTCGTTGGCCACACAGCGCATCACAATGGCGTCACTCTTCATGATCAAGAAGGGGGTGGCCAACATGCTCAAAACCATGCTAGCCAACACGGGGCTGACCCAGTGGGGCGCGATCAGGCCTTGGTCGGCCCCCAGCGTCAACAGCACAAAGCCAAACTCACCCGCTTGCGCCAAATACAGCCCGGTGCGCAGTGACACACCCGACGTTGCACCCATCAAGCGGCTCAGGCCTGCGACCAGCACCAGCTTGGCCGACACGGGGATCACCGTCAGCAGCAACACCAACAACCATTGGTCGATGACCAGCCGCCAGTTGAGCTTCATGCCGATGGTGATGAAAAAAAGCCCCAGCAACACGTCATGAAAGGGTCGAATGTCGGTCTCAACTTGGTGGCGGAATTCGGTTTCGGCCACCAGCACGCCTGCGACAAAGGCGCCCAATGCCAAGCTTAGCCCTGCATGCTCAGTCATCCAGGCCAGCCCCAGGGTAATCAACAAGAGGTTGAGCACAAACAACTCTTCGCTCTTGCGCCGCGCCACCAGTGTGAGCCACCAGCGCATCACGTGTTGTCCGCCCATCAGCAACACGGTCAGCAGAGCCGTCGCCTTGACGGCGGCCCAGCCTAGGGATGTGATGAGGTCGCTCGTGCCAGAGTTCAGAGCCGGGATCAGCACCAGCAAGGGCACCACAGCCAAATCTTGAAAAAGGAGCACGCCAATGACCCGTCGACCATGCTCGCTTTCAAGCTCTAGGCGCTCGGCCATCATCTTCACCACAATGGCGGTGCTAGACATGGACATGGCGCCGGCCAGTACGAGCGAGCCTTGCCATGACAGCTCCCAGGGCTGAGCGCTGAATGAGAACACCCAATTCAGCAGAAATTGTCCGGCGACCGTGCCCACGATGGTAAGCAGCACTTGGGCCAACCCCAGGCCAAACACGACCGAGCGCATGCTGCGCAGTTTGTGCAGGTTAAATTCGAGGCCGATCACGAACATCAAAAACACGACGCCAAACTCGGCCAGGTATTGCAGCCCGGTAGAGTCTTTGGCCAGCGCCAGTGCGTGAGGACCCAGAAAAACCCCAGCCGCTAAGTAGCCCAACATCGGGGGCAACTTCATGAAGCGGCAAAGCACCACCGACGCCACAGCCGCCAGCAAAAAAAGCAGAATCAGTTCGAGGGTGGTGGCCATTGTCCTTCAAACGCCAATGATCGCTTATGCTAACACCATGCCCCCCATCCCAGCCGATTTCGATGCCGACCGCGCCTTGCGCTTGGCCCACCGCACGTTTGACATTGAAGCTCAGGCCTTGCTGGCCCTCAAGGATCGGACCGATGGGTCGTTTGCCCAGGTCGTGAATGCCATCCTGAGGTGTGGGGGGCGGGTGGTCGTCACGGGGATGGGGAAAAGCGGTCATGTGGGCCATAAGATCGCCGCTACATTGTCTTCAACGGGCACCCCGGCTTTTTTTCTGCACCCTGCAGAGGCGCTGCATGGCGATCTTGGCATGGTGATGGCTGGGGATGTGGTGTTGGCCATCTCCAACTCTGGCGAATCCGATGAGTTGGTGACTTTGCTGCCCGCCCTCAAGCGTTTGCGAATCACTTTGGTGGTCATGACGGGGCGGCCTGCATCAACTTTGGCGCAACATGCAGATTGGGTTTTGGCCTCTGGGGTTGATCAAGAAGCCTGCCCACTCAATTTGGCCCCTACCGCCAGCACCACGGCGCAAATGGCTTTGGGCGATGCTTTGGCGGTTGCCTTGCTGGATGCGCGTGGTTTTCGAGAGGACGACTTTGCTCGCTCACACCCTGGCGGCAGTTTGGGGCGTAAGCTGTTGACACACGTGCGAGATGTCATGCGCCAGGGTGGCGCAGTGCCTCGGGTCTTGATTGACACCCCGTTCATTGAGGTCGTGCGTGAGATGACCAGCAAACGCATCGGTGCGACCGCTGTTACGGATGCAGCCGGGCATTTGCTTGGGGTGTTCACTGATGGGGATCTGCGCCGTTTGCTTGAGAAAGGCCAAGACCTGCGCGCCTTGAAAGCCCAAGATGTGATGCATCCTCAGCCTAAAGTCATTCAAGATCACGCTTTGGCAGCCGAAGCAGCCAGCATCATGGAGCGTCACCGTGTGACCACCATTTTGGTGCTCGATCCGCAGGGACTGTTGGTCGGGGTTCTGAATTTCAGCGACCTGATGGGCGCTAAAGTCATCTGATGACCTCCGTGCTAAGCCCCCCGGCCTTGACGTTTGCGGGCCCGTTGCTCTTGCGGGCGCAAGGTGAGTCGAAAACCGGCATGCGCGCTGCTATTTTTGATGTGGATGGGGTGCTCACTGATGGTCGGCTCTACATTGGCGAGCATGGTGAGGTTTTTAAGGCATTTCACAGCCTCGATGGACATGGCTTGAAGTTGCTGGCCCAGGCGGGCATTTTGCCCCTAGTGATTACTGGGCGTGATAGTTTGGCCGTGCGTCGGCGTGTCGAAGACCTGGGCTTGCGTCATGCGCACTACGGCGTCCAAGACAAACACCGCACTGCAGAGGCTTTGCTGGCTTCGCTGGGCTTGTCGTGGGGGGAGGTGGCCGTGATGGGTGATGACTGGCCTGATTTGCCTTTGATGGTGCGTGCTGCTTTGGCGGTGGCCCCAGCCAATGCCCACGTTGAGGTTCAAGCCTGCGCCCACCATGTGAGTGCTTTGCAGGGGGGCTTTGGCGCTGCTCGTGAATTTTGCGATCTTTTGCTCATGGCTGCTGGTC
>JANMEO010000020.1:0-2501 GCA_031376995.1 Burkholderiales bacterium | reverse complement strand
AGTCTTGCCGTCTGCATCAAGGGTGGTGCTGCGCTCATAGGGGGCGAACAGTACCAAAAAATAGTGGATGCCTTCAAGATCACCACCATTTTTAGTGGGGATTGCGAAGCATCTGACCTACGGGTTTGCCGAATGTTTACCCAAAATGGCGCCAAAAATCGTCGTAAGCCATTGATTTATATCGACGAGGCCTCGCCAAAAACAGAAAAATTGGCGCTTTGCTGTCGAACTTGGGCAGCCTGCGCCGCAGGCCTTGGGCGGATATGGATAGCCGTCAAAGCTTGCCGCACACGAGTTCAATGACCTGTCATTACGCCCAATGAGGGGGTGTGGTGGTTAGCCCTGGGCGTACGAAAAGGGCCCCTCGACAACCTTAACGGCCGGTTTTAGGGTCATACATTCACCTACCTCTTCAGGTCAGATGAGTATGACTGCAGTTTCTAGGATTATCTGACTGCTGACGTTTTTGTAAACAAGCCATTACTGAGTCCAGCTCTGTCTGATCTTTCCAATAATTTTGGATTGCGGTTTTCAATTTAAAAAAATTATTTTTCTCTTGGACTCTTGGACTCTTGGGCCGACTGGCTCTCGTGCGCTGTATGCTGTTCGGGGTGTTTGGTTCTAAATTTGCAGCAACTTCACCTTGAGAGGTTCCTTGAGTACAAGCCCCCCCCCATCTACAGCTTTAATTTATTTTTGTATGAGATTGATAGTTATTTCAACATCTTGGGCGGTGTTGCTGATTTCATTGCTCTGGCCGATTAGATCACCGCTTTGTGGCATGGCTTCGCCAGTTTTTGAAATTCGGGCGCCGACAATGATCTGCTTGAATTGAGATAGCCTGGTCGCTGGAGACATGGCTGTACTGTCATCCAGTGTGAAGCTCATGGGTAGATCTTTTGCAGTGGCTCGTAGAATTGCCAGTGGCATGCGTGGGCCTTGTGTGGCCCTCGCAAAAATAAACAATGTGTCATTTGGGCTCACACGTTGGGTGAGATTGGGTGCCAGCCGAATGACGCCGGTGAGTTTTGCGTCTGTATTCGATGTGGCATTCACCTGCGCGGCCTTGTCGCTGCTGGCTGCTTCTCGTGCCGGTTCAGGTGATGCTGTCTTCCCTCCCGATTGCAATTCTCTTCGTGCTTGAGCTAAGCTGCTTTCGAGCATGTTGGCCCACTCGCTGCCTTGGGGGGATGTTTGCATTGCTTTGGACCAGTGCTCGATGGCTTGAGAATAATTTTTGCGCGCGAATGCAGTATTGCCTGCCATGGCAAGTGCTTTGATGTTGAGAGGGTCAATTTGCAAGGCTTGTTTGATCAAGCTTTCAGGTTCCCCTTGAATATCATTGCCTTGAATCAGGGCCAGAACATCAGCCTGATCAACCAGTAGCTGGGCATTTGGCGGTGAGATGGCTATGGCGTGTCGGTTGGCTTTGCTGGCTTCCTCAAAGCGTTGCATCAATGCGTAGGCGCGGCCTAGCTGAGTCCAACCTTCATGGTTTTTGGGTTCGTTGTCCATGCGCTTAGCGAGTGCATTAACCATTTGGTTGAGCTCGTCGACTGAGGGTTCTGTCGATGAGCTAGATTGCCAGCTGGTGGGGTCCATGGCTTGTGGCGCACCCAGATACGTATAGGTGCTGAGTGCTACCGCAGGCACCATCACTCCTATGAAAATCCCCGCCCAAGTTTTTCGGGGTTGCTTGCCATGTGCAGGTTGCGCCGACGTGGCTGATGCTTCTTCGAGTACCCGCTGAGTCAGTTCGTCAAGTGCCTCTTGGTAGCGGCCAGGGGTTAGTTGGCCACTGGCCAGATCAAGGTCTAGTTGGCGTCGTTGATCTTGCAAAATCGGCAGATTGGTAATCTCAGCGCTCGACACTGATGTTGAGCGAGTGCGCCACAGCGGAGGGAGTACGAAGGCCAGCCCCAGGCACACCAGCCCTGCAGCCGCAATCCAAAATATTGTCATAATGAAGTCGGTGGTTGGGGTGGGGTCAGCAAAGTTTTTGCGCGAGTACGCTGCTCATCACTCAATGGAGTTTGTGGTGTGTTTCGACGCTGCTTTATCATATATAGCAGGCCAGCCAGAGCTGCTAATAGCAAAGCAAATGGCCCGATCCAAAGCAGCAAGGTTGTGCCCTTGAGGGCGGGGCGGTAACGTATGAAATCGCCATACCGTGTCACCATGAA
Source organism: Burkholderiales bacterium (assembly GCA_031376995.1). Lineage (GTDB taxonomy): Bacteria > Pseudomonadota > Gammaproteobacteria > Burkholderiales > Burkholderiaceae_C > CANHBY01. The sequence continues at coordinate 318 of JANMEO010000020.1, read as the reverse complement.
GTCCATGATTTCGCTGGGACTTTGGCCTTGCTGCAGCTTGAGTCGAATCTGCTTTCGCAGGTCTTGGGCCAGCTCGGCGTGTGAGGCGGCAATGGTTTCGTTTTGACATACCAAGCAGCGCAGCTCGTGAGCAATTTGCATGACCTGCTCTTCTAGGATCGGGTCGGCGGCCAAGGGTGTGGCCCGATGAGGGGTATTGCTTGCGGCGGGCAAGGTCTCGGTCAGACTGCTGGGGGAGGGTTGTGCCCAAGTTGAGGTACCCGCACTCATCGCGGCCCAGCATAAAAGAAGGCGCAGCATCTGTCGACCGATGGGCGT
>JANMEO010000015.1:0-5973 GCA_031376995.1 Burkholderiales bacterium | reverse complement strand
GATCAACTCATCCACCGGGGTGCTCACCTTCCAGGCAGCGCCAAACTTTGAAGCTCCGGCTGATGCGGGCGCCAACAACGTCTACGACGTCACGGTGCAGGTCAGCGATGGCAATGGCGGCACCGACACACAAGCCATCGCCGTCACAGTCACCAACGTCAACGAAGCACCTGTCATCAGCAGTGACGGCGCCTTGGCCACGGCGTCTGTCAACGCGGCAGAGAACCAAACCGCTGTGACCACCGTGACCAGCACCGATGTAGACGGTGGCACGGCCAGCTACAGCATCACGGGGGGTGCAGACCAAGCCCTGTTCTCGATCAACGCATCCACCGGCGCACTCACATTCCTTGCCGCACCCAATTTCGAGGTCCCTGCTGATGCAGGCGCCAACAACGTCTACAACGTCACGGTGCAGGTCAGCGATGGCAATGGCGGCACGGACACACAAGCCATCGCTGTCACAGTCACCAACGCCAACGAGGCACCCGTCATCACCAGCAACGGTGGCTTGACCACCGTCACTCTGAGTGCTGAAGAGAATCAAACCGCTGTCACTACGGTCGCCGCTACCGATGGCGATGGCGACACCCTGAGCTACAGCATCGCAGGCGGAGCCGATGCATCCCTGTTCTCGATCAACACCAACACAGGGGTGCTCACCTTTCGCGCTGCTCCCAACTTTGAAGCCCCAACCGATGCCGATGGCAACAGAATATTTAACCTCAGTGTTCAAGCCTTTGATAGCTTGGTGAGCTCGGCCCCACAAAATCTGCTCGTCACGCTGACCAACGTCAACGAAGCCCCCACCGCACAAGCGCCATCGTTTGTCGACTTGTCCAGAACGGTCAACCCAGGAACCCCGGTAGCCATGGTCACCGTGGCCGACCCTGACGCTGGCGAGTCGTTGAATTTTGTGCTGCTCAACGATGGCAATGGCAGCTTCAGCATCGATCGCTCCAGTGGCCTGATCAAAGTGGCCAATGGGGCCTCGCTTGACCCCAACACAGTCACCGTCTTCGACTTGCGAGCGCGGGTGACTGATGCGGGTGGTTTGGATCAAGAGGTCTCGCTGGTGGTGTCCGTGGGTGAGCTGGTGATTGCCCCCCCGGTGACCCCCCCCTTGGCTTCACCGGCACCGGCACCGGCACCGGCTCCCCCCCCCCCCGCCCGTTGCGGCAGCGCTACCCCAGGCGGGCGCTTCGAGCACCAACAGCACGCCTCCTGACAAGACCACGACCGAAGACGGCGCACCGAGCTCTGCGAATGCTGCAACGGCCTCAGCCCAAGCTGGTAGCCCTGGTGCGGCGGCCCAAGGAGCAGACATCGCTTTGGCGCAATCGGGCCTCAGTATTGAACCTCAGCCGGGCTCATCCAACAAGGCATCGACGTTGGAGGCAGATTTTGTGGCCGAACGCGCTCAGACCTTGGGCAGCAAGGGGTTGGTTCCGATTTCGTTTGAGCTGCCACAGGCCAACTCCGCACCCACCCCCAGCGTGGTGGTTGGCTTTGAGATGGCCAGCGCGCAAGATTCAGACCGTCGCCAGGGCGAGACTGGCCTGCGCGCAGTGCCCAACGAGCGCAGGGGCGACACCAGCCCAAGCAATGCCTCGGCGCAAACCGCTCCATCGCGCCCTAGCGCCTTAGCTCAGAGCCTAAATGCCGCACTGGATGACCCGATCAGCGTGGCCACTGTTGGACTGAGTGTCAGTGTGCTCTGGTGGCTCAGCCGCGCTAGCGGCTTGATGGTAACAACCATTATGCTGGGGACGCCTGCATGGCGACATGTGGATCTGATGCCGGTGCTGGCCAGCACCGGCGAGGATGACGCTGATGAGGACTCGCCCCTTTCAGGGGTGGATGCCAATGGCACCGACGAAGCTGATGATGCCATGGTGATGCTCTTCGAAGGGCGTGCCAACTCAAGCATGAATCAAGCGCGTGGCCTCTAAGGAATGCGCGCAAGAGAGCCCCCCCGATTTTCAAGGAGCCATATACCCCTCGGAACTAAAGATGCTGTGTCGTCAAATTGAATGAAGGGCGATCTGCGGCGTTGTAAATGCTCGAGATACCACTCGCGACACCATGGGATATCGCTGTAACACCCCAGTGATCACCCTTCATTCAATTTGTCAATACAACGTCTTTAGTTCCGACGGGCATGGCTGCGGGCGTATAGGCGTAATGCGTGTCGAGCCCACTATAAAGTTGCGCTGACTTGACTGCGCAACAAAGCCTCCATGGGCGCACGGCGCCTGGCGTAAGAAGATGGTTTAAGGGGTACTTCGGTGGTCGCTGGTGCAACGTCTGCGGCCGGGCCCTGTATGGGGGCCCCAGAGATGCCTCGTTGCAAAATGCGGGAAACTTTAGGGCCACTGTTGAGAACGCTGGCAGCCCGGGGATCATAAAGACCAGCTCTGAGCATCTGGGGCACCTCTTTCGCAGCAAGAGTGAGTGAGGGCGCCACACCAAAACAAAACAGGCCCCCTTGAGTGGTAGAAATTGGGCCCAGAGTTCAACGCCTTCAAACAAACAACTTCATGACGTTGTACGCATCCAGACCAAGCACCGCTCAGCGTCAAGGCCTGGAACGTGCAATTGTTCCACGTGGAACACGCAAACCGATGCAGGCAAGGCCTTGATTTCCTCATGGGGCAGCTTGCCCTTCATGGCCATCCAAAGGCCTTGGGGCGCAAGCCGTTGTTGACTGAGGCGGGTGAAGTCAGTGAGAGAGGCGAAGGCGCGGGAGGTGATGAGATCGAAATGGGGACCTGGCCACTGCTCGACTCGGGCATGGACAGCCTGCAGATTAGACAAGCCCAGGGCCGCCGCCGCTTGCTGGATGAACGCCGCTTTCTTGCCTACCGTGTCAATACAGGTCACTTGCAGCTCCGGCATCGCGATGGCCAGAATCATCCCAGGCAGGCCAGCGCCACTGCCGACATCCAAGGCACGCCGTTGGGCCCACGTACCCTGGCGTTGCAGGGCTGAGAGAACACTCAAACTGTCAAACACATGATGGGTGAGCATGCGCCCTTTGTCACGAACAGCGCTCAGGTTATAGACCTTATTCCACTTGTCCAACAAATCAAGATAGTCCTGCAACTGCTGCACTTGCATGGATGACAATGCCGCCGCTGAAGCCACGGCACCCAGCGCAGGATCAAGGGGCCCACTCATGACGCATGGCCGACAGTGGTGGCTTGCAAGGCCTGCGCCCAGCCTTTTTTCTTTAAATGAACCAGCAACAGCGAGATGGCTGCTGGAGTCACCCCTGAGATGCGCGAGGCTTGGCCCAAGGTCTCAGGCCGATGCTGGTTCAGCTTTTGCCTCACCTCATTGCTCAAGGCGCTCACCTGCGCATAATCCAACTCCGCAGGCAAACGAAGGTGCTCTGCGCGGGCACTGCGGGCAACATCCTCGCGTTGCTTGTCAATGTAGCCCGCATACTTGACGCTGATCTCAACCTGCTCAATCACCTGATCGGCCAACTCAACACCTACCTCAGCGTGAAGTGTTTCACGTGAAACATGCGTTAAACCCTGGCTGATCTCGAGCACTTGGCTCAAGGTGTCAAAGGTGACCGCAGGACGACGTAGCAAGTCGAGCAACGAGTGCTCATGGTCAAGCGACTTGCCCAGCAGCCGCTCACCGTCTTGTGCAGGCAGTGTGCGCGGATGCACCCAGGTGGATTTCAACCGCTGTGTTTCACGTGAAACAAGCTCTCGCTTTTGGTTGAATGCCGTCCAGCGCGCCTCATCCACCAGGCCGTGCTCATAACCCCACTCGGTGAGGCGCATATCGGCATTATCCTCGCGCAGCTGCAGGCGATATTCGGCCCGACTGGTGAACATTCGATAGGGCTCGGTCACCCCCTGAGTGGTCAGGTCATCGGCCAGCACACCCAAGTAAGCTTGATCACGCCCAGGTCGCCAAGGCGACTGACCGCGCACTTGCAAGGCAGCATTGATGCCCGCAAACAGGCCCTGCGCAGCAGCCTCTTCATAGCCCGTGGTGCCATTGATCTGGCCGGCAAAATACAAGCCCGAAATGGCACGAGTCTCGAAAGAAGCTCTCAAGCTGCGGGGGTCAAAATAGTCATACTCGATCGCGTACCCTGGGCGCATGATGTGCGCGGCCTCCAAACCCACCATTGAGTGAACAGCCTCAAGTTGGACATCAAAAGGCAAGCTGGTGGAGATACCATTGGGGTAAAACTCGTGCGTTGTGAGGCCCTCAGGCTCCAGAAAAATTTGGTGTGAAGTTTTATCTGCAAAGCGGTTGACCTTGTCTTCGATGCTGGGGCAATACCGTGGCCCCACACCGTCGATCAAGCCGGTGAACATGGGGCTGCGATCAAAGCCAGATCGAATAATGTCATGGGTTCGCTCGTTGGTGTGGGTGATCCAGCATGGCAATTGCTGGGGGTGTTGAGCCGCATGGCCCATGAAGCTGAAGACGGGAACGGGGTCAAGATCGCCGGGCTGCTGGGTCAGCCGCTGAAAGTCGATTGTTCGCCCATCAAGCCTGGGCGGCGTGCCTGTCTTCAGCCGACCCTGTGGCAGCTTCAACTCTTTAAGCCGGGCTGACAGACGCAGGGCAGGGGGGTCGCCAGCGCGCCCTGCGGCATGCTTGTTCAGGCCAACATGAATGCACCCATCTAAAAATGTGCCCGCGGTCAACACCACCGTACGGCTAGAAAATCGGACACCAACCTGGGTGATCACCCCGCTGACAGCCTCTCCAGAGAGCATCAAATCGTCGCATGCGCCCTGAAAAATGCAGAGGTTGGCTTGGTTTTCTAAACGACGACGTATTGCAGCGCGGTACAGCACGCGGTCAGCTTGAGCGCGAGTGGCTCGCACCGCAGGCCCTTTTGAGCCGTTCAAAATTCGAAACTGGATACCCGCCTCATCCGTAGCCGCCGCCATGGCACCACCCAGCGCATCAACCTCTTTCACTAAGTGCCCCTTACCAATACCACTAATCGAAGGGTTGCAGCTCATCTGCCCAAGGGTTTCAAGGTTGTGAGTCAACAGCAAAGTGCGGCACCCCATGCGGGCGCTGGCCAAAGCGGCCTCGGTGCCCGCGTGCCCACCCCCAACCACAATCACATCAAACATCTGCGCAAATAACATACGTGCCTTTGAGGAGAAGAAAAGCCGACTCACGGGTCTGCGTGTGCAGGCGGGGCGCTGGGATGCCAAGCAAAGTAAAGAAAAGCAAAGCGTTGAAAACGCGCATTCACGAGCCCAAGGATTGTAGGCAGCCCAAGCACAAAAGGTAAGCTGCTGAGGAAAAATGAACCCGGTCGTCACAATATGAACAGCACGTGTTTTTTTTATACTTTAGGGTTTCCAATGGCGGCGGTGACGCCTAAAATCCAGTCATGACAGCTGCATCCATCTCATTCAAGCAACAAGTGCTGCGCAGTCGCGAAGAGGCCATTGTCAATGCGGCCACCCGCCTGTTGGCCGAAAAGGGCTTTGACCTCATGACGGTGGACGAAGTGGCCGCTGAAGTCGGCATCGCCAAAGCCAGTTTGTACAAGCACTTTGCCTCCAAAGAGGCCCTCGCAGCCGCCGCCATGGTGAGTCTGATGGACCGCGCCCTAGCACAGGTGCATACGCAAACTCCCGCCGAACCCACATCGGGTGAGCTTGCACTTACACTCATAAAAAGCTTGATCAGATGGGCACTTCAGCTCCAGCTCGCAGGTGAAATGCCCTCATTGCCGACGCAAAACTCCGCCTTACGCGCTGTTTTGTTAAAACACCCGCCTTATCTTGAGCGCCTGATGTCGCTGAGCGCGGTGCTGGGCGGGTGGATCATGTTGGCGCAACAGGCCGGCCAGTTGCGCGCCCACCATACCGCTGAGATGATTTTTTAAATAAACTTTTCCAAATCCTGTGACCCCCTGGTATTTTCAATGAATGCAAGCAACAACATAACAGAAGATAACGTGCATTAATT
>JANMEO010000258.1:0-9601 GCA_031376995.1 Burkholderiales bacterium | reverse complement strand
CGCTTTTGCGCGGCATGGGGGTGTCTGGAGAGGGGCGTGAAGCGCGAGGTGCTGCCTTGGCCAGTTATGTGTTGTTTGAGGCTCCTTACACCCAAGAGTTGCTGGCTTTGGGGGAGACGGACACACTGGCGCGTCGAAATGAGGTGATTCAATTTTTTGGTTGGGAAGGTCATTGGCCTGATGTTGACAAGCGTGATGCCCCTACTGCAGGATCTGGCGCATGACGGTCAACCCATGTCATGGCGCTTGGCTGATTTTTGCGGGGCGTGGCGCGGTCTTGCTGAGGTTGGTGTTGTGTGTGCGGGGCGCTGGTTGGGGTGGCGTGACCGAGGCTTGCGGGATGGTCATGATGATGCCGCGGCCACTGTTGAGCGTGGTGTGATGGGGTTTGCGTGAGGTGGTGGTGGCGGTGATGGATGTGGTGGGGGTGGCGCTGTACTGCGCCCCATTGACTGTCAGGCCATGGTTAGAAAATTTCAAGGCACTGCCCGGGCCTATACCCTGAACTCGCTCAATCAAGTCTGTCCAATCACTGAAGTTTGCGTTGCGCCGCTCGGTTGAGATATTGGCTGCCATGCGTGGGCCAATGCCCTTGATGCTCTCAAGCTCGGGGCTGCTCGCGGTGTTGGCCTCGATCGGGGTGGCCTGAACTGCGAGGGTAAACAGCCAGAGCACGCTGGCCAGAACCCAACCCCAAGAGATGAAACCTGATTGACAGATGGAAATCATAACGTTGCCCTCCAAAATTGGGATCCAAGGGCCTTGGTGGCCCTGAGGGTTTCATTTTGTCGGCAGATGCCCCATGTCCGCTTTTCAAATTTGCGCTTAATTGGCTGAGTTTTTGGGGGGGATTCCATTTGCTACGGAGGGGTGATAGACCCATTCAACCTGAAGAGGCTGTGTTGAGCCTCAGCCACCAACACGGGATTGAAACGGTGATCGTTGTACATCTTGAACTGCCGATACACCTTGAAATAGGCTCGGCCTGCTGCGGCATCAGTCAGCAACTCTTCAAAACATTGGCCTAAGTCAGCACGCTGGGCTTGCAGGCGTGCCAGTTTGCTCGTGCTGGCCTTGATGTGCTCAACATCGACATCGGCGCGTTGAGCTTGCTTGCGCATGGCGGCGATCTTCAACGCCAAGATCGAGAGCCGATCAACCATACTCCCTGCCGTTTCGCTGTGCAAGCGGGCCCCTGGGGGCACCCTTGAAACGGGCATGTCTGTTTGGGCAGAGGCTGCCTCAATCAAACCCAAACCTAGCAACAGCATCTCGTCAATTCGCTCCGTGGCATCATTGCGACTTTGGTTGAACCGATCAATGGCGCGTTTGTTGGCGGCAATCAAAGCGTCGCTCACGGTCGTTCGCCGGGCTAAGTCTTCTTCGGCCCACAACAGGCTGTTGTTGCGATGATTGACTTCAATCCAATGCCATGTGGTCTGAGGGCTCAACGCATGATCAGTGCTTAGCCAAGCTGAGTTGGTCAAGCACTGATCATGAAAGGCGATCACCTGGTTGGCGCCTATTTTTTCCTCCGTCTTCATTGTCAAACGCTCCATGATTTTTTTGAAAGCACGGCATCCTCAACCCTCAAAGGGTGGCTGCCGTGGATGACACAATGACGGATGATCTCAAGCACGCAGCAAAATTAAACGCACTGTTGGCAGGTTACAACTTTGCTATATCGCGACGCTCAAGAGTGTCTATTGAACTGACTATTTCAGCATGAAGAATAACATTGGCATCAGCCTCGGGAATATAAAAAATCTTCGTGATGGACTTGGAGAGTTTTCAGTTCAGCTATGCTCAAGGATTTTAAAAAATGCAGATCTCTTAAGAGAGAAGTATGCTGCAGAGTTGTATTTCCATGTTGATAAGTCGATGGATGGTATTTTTGGCGACAATGTAAATTATATTTTATCGAGTCGGCTTCAAAAGTTCATCAACATACAGCCAAGGAGGTTTTTCATATGGCATACATTGAATCAGCTTAACAAGCAAAAACCTCCGCTTTTTTCAGAGCACAAGTTGATAACAGTGCATGACTTAAACTTTGTTTATTTCAAGCATGGATTCAGTCATTGGCGGGATTCAAGAAAAATAAAAAACATTATTTTTCGCTATGATGAGGTGACCACGATAAGTGATTATGTGAAAAATGATATCAAAAATATCATTGGCTGGGATCGTTCCATTCAGGTGATTTATTCGGGCGCCAGAAATTTAACCTCTTTAGAGCAAGTTCGATCTGAAACAGGGTTCACGCATTTTCTGTTTCATTTAAGCAGAATGGCACCATCCAAAAACATCAAAGCGATTCTGGCCTTGGCCGCTTTTTGGCCTGAAATGAATTTTGTACTGGCTGGGCCTGAGAGCGCTGATCTTTCTTTTGTGCGTCGTTCCTCTGAGGGTATGCCCAATGTGCGCGTTTATGCCAATATCAGCGATACGCAGAAAGCGTGGTTTTTTTCAAACTGCGAGGGCTTCATTTTTCCATCTTTGACTGAAGGTTTTGGTTTGCCACCGCTGGAAGCCATGCATTTTGGTAAGCCGGTGTTTCTTTCTAACCTGACATGCCTTCCTGAGATTGGCGGCTCTGCAGCCTGGTATTTTCAAAACTTCACCAATGAGCACATGAAAGCTGTCGTAGAATCGGGGCTTTCTTCGGGTCCCGATCAGGCGGATGTTATTCGTGCGCGAGCTGCTCAATTCAATTGGGATGATTGTGCAAATAAATATATTGAAATTTACAAAAAATACCTCGATTTGCGTCAAAATTAAAAATCAGAGCTTTAAATTTAAATTTATTTTCTGATTATTTTGGGTGCTACCATTTTGTTTTTCGCTTCTTACGAGCATTAGAATGTCATCAGAGTCTCAAGGCCGGTTGAAGACTTTGCGTCGCTTATGGGGGTTCCTAAGGCCGCATCGGTTTGGCTTTTTTTTATCAACGGCAGCTTTTCTTTGCGCCTCGTTGACTGAACCTTTGGTGCCTGCCATTTTGAGCCAGGCATTGGATGGTTTGGCTAAAAATTCAGGGGGTTCAAACGCTCTGAATTTTCAAATTTTAGGCATTAATTTGCAGGGGTCGCTCGGCTTCTTGCCCATCTGGATTTTGCCCGCTGCACTGGTCATTGTGTTTGTTGTCCGCGGCGGTTGCCTTTTTTTGGGCTCTTATCTTTTGAGTTGGGCCGGTACACGCACAGTCTTGGGCTTGCGAAAAGCGCTCATTCATTCGGTCATACGTGCAGATGCCAGCCTATATAGCAATTTAAACCCCGGAATCGCCATCACTCAGGTGGTGACGCACCCACAAGTTCTCACGACCATGCTCGGTGGTGCCATCACGACCATTCTTCGTGATGGCACGACAGTTTTGGCGATGTTGGCTTATCTGTTTTATCTGAATTGGCACCTGACTCTATTGGCTTTGATTATTTTGCCTTTGATGGCGATGTCGATCAAACTCATTCATGTCCGCGCTCAGACGATTGGCACTCAAGCGTATCGTGACGAATTGAGCCTGATCACCAGTGTGGACGACATCACTCGGGCATGGCGTGTTGTTCGCACATTTGATGCTGGCGACTGGGAGCGCAAGCGTTTTGATAGCGCCGGCGAGGCTCTGCAGCGAACGATGCTCAAAAGCGCAGCAGCCAGTGCCCTGATGAGCCCTGTTTCACAGGTGATTGCCAGCTTTGGTCTGTCAGGCATCCTCGGGATGGCCTTGATGCAGGCACAGTCTGGCAACACCACGCCAGGGGAGTTTACAGCGTTCATATTGGCTATGCTCAATCTGCTTTCAAGTGTGCGTCGCTTGACTGATGTGTCCCAGCCTATTGTCAACGGCCTCATCACGGCGCGAGGTTGTTTTCAGTTGATGGACACCCCTCCAGAGCCTGACTCTGGAACTTTGACCCTCGAACAGTGCCAGGGAAATTTGGCACTGGAGCAGGTTTGTGTCACTTATCCGCAGTCTGATACAGCCGCGCTCAGAGACTTGTCTTTATCCGTGCATGCCGGCGAGACCGTGGCATTGGTGGGTTCATCAGGAGCAGGTAAAACCAGTGTGGTCAGTGCACTTCTTGGGTTCGTGACCCCTGAAAAAGGGCTGATTACTTTAGACGGCATAGATATCCAGTCTTTACGCAAGGCCTCTTTGCGCAAGCAGTTTGCCGTCGTGTCACAAGATATTGTGTTGTTTGATGGAACCTTGGGTGACAACGTCGCTTACGCGCAAGTCAAAAACACCGCGCGCTTGGAGCATTGTTTGCGTGCTGCTAACCTCTGGAACTATGTGGCAGCACAGCCGCTTGGCCTCGATACCATGGTGGGCACCAACGGCAGTAAGTTATCGGGCGGGCAACGCCAACGCCTGGCCATCGCCAGGGCGCTTTACAAAGAGGCACCGATCTGGATTTTTGATGAAGCGACTTCTGCACTAGATACCGAGTCAGAGCGCGCGGTTCAGCAAGCGATTGAGGAGTGGCAGGGGCGCAAAACACTTATTTTGATTGCTCATCGGCTGTCGACGGTTGTGAATGCAGATCGAATCTACGTCATGTCGGAAGGTCGGGTGGTTGAGGCTGGCAAGCATTCTGAGCTGATCGCGCTCGGCGGTGTTTACCATGCCATGATCAAGGCCCAAGCCACATAGCTGGCCTGGTGCTTCACTACTTTGGACGTCTCTGAACCATGCGGGTGCTGATTGTCAAAACGTCCTCCATGGGCGATGTGGTGCATGCCCTTCCAGCGGTATCTGACCTGTTACGTTGGCGTCCAGACGTGGTTGTCGATTGGGTGGTTGAGGATGCATTTGCTTCAATTCCCGCTATGCACAGGGGCGTGACGCAAGTTCATGCACTGAAGTGGCGTTATTGGCGCAAGCACTTGGCTGATCAGGCCACTTGGTCAGCCATGCGCGAGTTTCGGGCTCAACTGCGTTTGCATGAATATGATCTTGTCATTGATTTGCAAGGCTTGGTAAAAAGTGCGTTTTGGGGTCGCCAGGCCCACGGTCCCTTGGCGGGGTATGACCGCTTGAGTTTGCGAGAGCCGTTGGCCGCCTATTTTTATCAACAGCATGCCGCTGTCTCTCGCAGCTTGGGTGCCGTCACCCGGTGCCGTCAGTTAGTGGCAGCCCATATGAATTACGACGTGCCCACAGCACCCGCTGATTTTGGTCTGCGGCTGCACCATCATCATGCATGGGCCGTTCCTGGGCCTTATGCGGTATTGATACCCGGTGCCAGTAGGCCTGAAAAAAACTGGCCAGCAGATCGATGGCAGGTTGTTGCCCAAACCTTGGCAGCTCAAGGCTTGACGCCGGTTGTCTTTTGGGGCTCATCTTCCCAAGCGCAACAGGCGCAGACCTTGGCAGCTTCGTGCCAGGGTCTGGTGCCCCCATTTTTGAGCGTGGCTCAAGCGGCGAGCGTGCTGGCCAGGGCGCAGCTGGTCGTGGGTTTGGACACCGGATTTTCTCATTTGGCAGCAGCTTTGGGGCGACCCACCTTGGCCATCTATTGTGATCATGATCCTGGTTTGGCAGGTCTGACGGGTTCAAATTGGGTGCGCAGTGTGGGCGGCAAGCAGCAGGTTCCGGCACTGGATTCTGTGCTGTCTTTGTTGGCGCAGCACATGGCAGCGGCTTGATGCATAAGATCCGTTAAGCTCGCGGTCTGACAACTTCGTTTTGTTGCGGCAGCTCGGCTGTATGCTTCATTTGTACCCATGAAATTCAAGTCTTTGGTTCTCGGTTTGGTTTTGGCAGCTGGCATGGGGGCACTTGCGGGCTGCGGCGGCGGTGAAATTTATGACGATGATGCGTTCATTTTGAGTGTTTCTGCGCAGGTCAATGATGAGTTTGTTGAGGGCAGTGTGCCCGCCGGTGAGGCGGAAACTCTCGTGGTTTCAGTGGGCGATTCATTTGAGCTCACTACCAGCGTGCCAGTTGATTGGACCGTGATTGTGGCTGGCCAAGCCATCGCTGGGGCTGGCAACACCATACTTTATGGGGGCGCTACCATCCAAGAGATGTCCAGGTCTAGCAACCATTGGGCGGGTCAAACTTCTGCTACGGCCTATTTGCTAGCCCCTGTGAACATGACTCTCGTTGCGCGATCAAGAGTCGATTTGCGTCAAGTCGTCACGATTGATGTGCGCATCACCCGCTGATGCAAAGTTCCTGACTGACTGGTTTTTATACCTTGAATTCATCTTCTTCTGTTTCAATGCCAAGTGTTTCCAAGACACTCATGGCCTATCGCCCTTACTGGGCCAAGCGTTTTGGGGTGGCTCCTTTTTTACCGATGAGCCGGGCCGAAATGGACCAACTCGGTTGGGATGCTTGCGACATCATCATCGTCACTGGTGATGCCTATGTGGATCACCCGAGCTTTGGTATGGCTGTGATTGGCCGCACGCTGGAAGCGCAAGGGTTTCGCGTGGGCATCATCGCTCAGCCCGATTGGCAAAGCGCAGAGCCTTTTAAAGTTTTGGGCCGTCCTACCTTGTACTTTGGCGTGACAGCTGGCAACATGGATTCAATGATCAACCGCTACACGGCTGATCGAAAGATTCGCAGCGACGATGCTTACACTCCTGGTGGACAAGGGGGGCAGCGTCCTGACCGCAGCTCGCTGGTTTACTCACAACGTTGTCGAGAGGCCTACCCTGAGGTGCCCATCGTCATGGGTGGCATTGAGGGTTCTTTGCGGCGCATTGCTCACTACGACTATTGGCAAGACAAGGTGCGCCGGTCTATCTTGGTTGACGCCAAGTGCGATCTTTTGCTTTACGGCAATGCTGAACGCGCCATCATTGAGGTGTCGCACCGCTTGGCCGCACGCGAGCCCATTCGCTCAATCACAAACGTGCGTGGCACAGCTTTTATTCGGCGCTCTGACGATCCTGATGCTCGGGGCTGGTTTGAGCTTAACTCCAGCGAGGTAGACCTGCCCGGACGCATCGACAGCCACATCAACCCTTACCAAACCACGCTCGAGCAAGCACAATCTCAAGGCACTGATTGTGCCAAGCAGCCTTCCTCACAAGGTCCTGACGCTGTGAAGGTGCTGAATTTTGTTCCATCACTGCGTCGCCAGCAGACCCTATCAGAGCCCGCCGTTTCCTTGACCGGCAAAATCCAGATGCCGCCGCGCGAACGTACTGTCATTCGACTGCCAGCCTACGAACAGGTCAAAAGCGATCCGGTCTTATACGCCCACGCCAGCCGCGTGCTGCACCTTGAGACCAACCCTGGCAATGCGCGCGCTTTGGTGCAGCGTCATGGTGAAGGGCACACGGCCCGCGACGTTTGGATTAATCCACCCCCCATCCCTTTGGCAACCCCTGAGATGGATGCCGTGTTCGATCTGCCCTATGCCCGGGCCCCCCATCCCCGTTATGCAGATGCGCAGGGTGGCTTTGACGGGGCAACCAAAATTCCTGCTTGGGAGATGATTCGCTTCAGCGTGAACATCATGCGCGGCTGCTTTGGGGGCTGCACCTTTTGTTCAATCACTGAGCACGAGGGCCGGATCATTCAAAGCCGTAGCGAAGACTCGGTCATTCGCGAAATCGAGGCGATTCGAGATTCAGTCAAAGGCTTTACTGGGGTCATCTCTGACCTGGGCGGCCCTACCGCCAACATGTACCGAATCGGTTGTAAGAGCCCGCAGATCGAGGCTGCCTGCCGCAAGCCCAGTTGTGTCTACCCCGACATCTGCCCAAACCTGGATACCGACCACACTCCGCTGATTGAGATGTATCGGCGCGCCCGCGCCCTGCGAGGCATCAAGAAAATTCTCATCAGCTCGGGGTTGCGCTACGACTTGGCGATTCGTTCGCCTGAATATATCAAAGAGCTTGTCACTCATCATGTGGGGGGCTACCTCAAGATCGCTCCTGAGCATACGGAGCACGGGCCCCTGAGTAAAATGATGAAGCCGGGTATAGGCAGCTACGATCGATTCAAGCAACTTTTTGAAAAGTTCAGTGCCGAGGCGGGCAAGAAGCAATATCTCATCCCTTACTTCATTGCCGCCCATCCTGGAACGTGTGACGAAGACATGATGAACTTGGCCTTGTGGCTTAAGCGCAATGGCTTCAAGGCTGATCAAGTTCAAACTTTTTATCCGAGCCCCATGGCCACCGCCACCGCCATGTACCACTCGGGGAAAAACCCCTTGCGCAAGATCACCCGTGACAGCGAACCGGTTGACATTGTGCGCGGTGAAAAACGTCGGCGCTTGCATAAGGCATTTTTGCGCTATCACGATCCCAACAATTGGCCGCTGCTGCGTGATGCCCTCAAGGCCATGGGGCGTGCCGACCTGATTGGCAACGGCAAGCACCACCTCATTCCCAGCTTTCAGCCTGCGCTGGATGGCAGTTATCAAAGCGCACGTCGCAAGAACTCAACCCCTCTTGGGGTAAAACCTCATGGTGTCGCGCCCATGCGTGATCGAATTTTGACTCAGCACACCGGGCTTCCGCCAAAACCTTGGCTCAAGCGAGGCCAGGGAGACAAGTGATCAGCGAGGCGTGTCCGAGGGGGTATCCTTCATAACTATGTACGCTCAGTTTTTTGGCCTCAAGCAAGAGCCGTTTTCAATTGCCCCCGATCCGCGCTATCTTTTTATGAGTGAGCGCCATCGTGAGGCTTTGGCTCATTTGTTGTATGGCGTCAACGGCGGTGGCGGTTTTGTGCTTCTGAGCGGTGAAATTGGCGCGGGAAAGACCACAGTTTGCCGCTGCTTTCTTGAAAAAATACCTAAGCACTGCAATGTCGCCTACATCTTTAACCCCAAGCTCACGGCCATTGAGCTGTTGAAATCAGCTTGTGCCGAGTTTGGAATTCGGCTCAATATCTCTAATCGTCTGCCGACGGTGTCGGATTATCTGGGCGCCATCAACAAATTTTTGTTGCGCACCCATGCCGTGAGACAAAACAATGTGCTCATCATCGATGAAGCACAAAATCTGTCTATTGATGTTTTAGAGCAGTTGCGCTTACTGACCAACCTTGAGACCAGTGAGCGCAAGCTGCTCCAAATCATTTTGATTGGTCAGCCTGAGCTGCGGGATCTCCTGGCTCGGCCTGAGCTAGAGCAGTTGGCCCAGCGCATCATTGCCCGCTTTCATCTCGAGGCGCTGACACAAGACGAAACCAGTCGCTACATCCGTCACCGTATGATGGTCGCTGGTATGAAGAAAGCCTTGCCTTTCGATTTGCGAGCCCGGCGTCGAGTTCACGAGCTCACTCGGGGCATACCACGTCGTATCAATCTGCTTTGTGATCGCGCGTTGTTGGGTGCTTACGCCAGCGGACAGGCCCGGGTTGACCGTCGATTGGTCAATCAAGCGGCCAAGGAGGTTTTCTATCGGCCCAAGCATTGGGGTTGGGACCGAGCTTCGTTGGTTCTGTGGTTGCGTCGCTATTGGGTGGCTGTTATTTTGATTTTGATGGGGTTGTTGTTGGTCGGGGTCGGGTTGTCCGGGCTCGTGAAGGAGGTTGTTCGTCCCTCACCGTTCGCTGCTGCGACCGAGTCACGCAGGGGCGAGGTCGTATCCCAGCCAGTGGCCGAGGTGGTGAATGCCG
>JANMEO010000109.1:0-22744 GCA_031376995.1 Burkholderiales bacterium | reverse complement strand
GTTGAAGAGTGTGATCAGGCCATCGCAGTCAGTCGCGATGATGCTGGACTCGGTGGCCGCGTTGAGAACGGAGCTCAACATCGTGACGGTGCCATTCAACTCGGCATCGAGAAGGGCTCGCTCGGTCACGTCGAAGTTGACTCCAATCACCCGCTGCGCACGGCCTTGAACGTCGCGAATCACAGTTGCAGCTGCCTTGATGTGGCGAATAGAGCCTTCAGGCGCGATGACACGGAAGCTCGTGTCAAACGGCCGAATGCCTTCAATGGCCGCCTGCAGTTCACGTTCGCTGCGCGCACGGTCATCTGGATGCACGTTCTCGCTCCATACCTTGTAGGGCAACTTGCCGCCCAGGGGGCTGCAACTATAGAGTTCGAACATGCGCTCATCCCACGCCAAAGTGTCAGCTTCAAGGTCGTATTCCCACACGCCGATACCCACGCTGGCAGCGGCCAGGAGGAATCGTTTGTTCGTTTCCTGAAGGGCCACTTCCATCTGTCTTCGCAACGTAATGTCGCGTGAGATGCCGAAGGTTCCTACTACCTGGCCCTCGCCATCGAGCAACGGCATCTTGGTCGTCAGTTTCCAGGTCGGCGGCCGGTCTGGCCAATGCTCCTGCTCTTCCAGGTCAATCAGCGGAGCGCCCGACTCGACGATCCGGCGCTCAGATACAGCGCACTTGTTGGCGTGGTCCGACTCGAAAAAGTCAGCGTCGGTTTTGCCGATCGCCTCGGCGGGATCCGCCAGGCCAAAGCGGCTGGCAAGCGCGGGATTGATGCGCAAGAACCTGGAGTCCCTGTCCTTGAAATAGATCTGGTCGGGCAGAGTTTCCAGCAGCGACGTCATCATCTGCCGTTCCTGTAAAAGGGCCACCTCTACTTGTTTACGTTCGGTGATATCCTGGAAAGCGCCTATGAGTCGCACCACTTGCCCGCCCTCCTGCTCGGCCGTGCCGACCGCGCGCACCCACAGCGCACGGCCCTTAGCGGTGATGAAGGGCAGCTCCAGATCCCAGGACGAACCATACTTCACAGCGTCTTCGACTGCAGCTTGGATCACGAGTCGCGCACTCGGTGCGTAGAAATGGATAGCTTCGGCCAGCTTCGGTTTGTAGTCCGGCGGCACTTCGTGAATGCGCCGCGTCTGTGCCGACCAGTTCACGGTCTGCTGGCGCAGGTCGACCTCCCAGCCCCCAACCCCGGCGATCTGCCCTGTTCGGTCCAGGAGGGCTTCGCTGGCGCGCAAACGCTCCTCTGTCAGCTTGGCGGCAGTGATGTCGCTGCCGATCATGATGTGTTTCTCAACCTTGCCTTGGGCGCACCTGAAGGGTGCGACAATGCTGTTGATCCAGTACAGTGAGCTGTCCTTGGCGCGGTTGCAGACTTCTGCACGCCACGACTCGCCTTTGGAGACCGTGCCCCACATGTCAGTCCAGAAGCCCTTTGGATGGTGGCCAGAATTTACCAGCCGATGGTCTTGCCCTATCAACTCTTCGCGGCTGTAGCCGGAGAGGGTACAAAAGGCTTCGCTGACCTCGACGATGCAGCCTGCGCGGTCAGTGATCGACACAATGCTGTGCTGATGCAACGTGCCTAGCAAAGCTTCGGTCTCGCGCTGTGCGGCGACCAGCCGCAGTTGCCCTTCGACGAGATTGGTGACGTCGTGCACGAGCAAGAAGAAACCCTTGACATCGCCTTCGACAACGTCCGGGATGTAGTTCGCCAGCAAATGGCGCACCCCCTCTGCGTCAGAGCGAGGAACCTCTCTTTCAAACTGTTGCGGCTCCCCCCGTAATGCAGCGTCGACGAAGGGTCGATCGCGCTCGAACAACTCGTCCCCGAGCAGTTCGCGCATGTGCTTGCCCCGCAAGTACTCTGGATCCACACCAAACCATTTGCTATAGGCGCGGTTGGCCATGCGATTGACCAGTTCGCTGTCCCAGTAGCCGATCATCGACGGCACGGCGTCGATGATTTGGCGAAGATCGTGTCGGGTATGGGCCAGCTCACGCTCGGCGCGCCTGCGCTCGGTCACGTCTTCCATGACCGATAGGCTGTTCACTGGCACGCCGTTATCGTCATGCTGGACCGTGGCTGAAAGCAGCATGTCGAGCACACGGCCGTCGCGCGTGAGGATTTGGGAATCGACGCTGTCGACGTGCCCTTCGGCGAAGAGCTTCGGAAGCACCTCGCGCAGCGATCGTTCCCGCGACTCCGGGGTCAGAAGGTCGGTAGCAAAGCAGCCGATGACCTCGCTCCTCTCGTAGCCCAGGACGGCGAGCCAACGGTCGCTGACCGCGATCAACCGGCCTTCGGGATCCACGGAATGAAGCATCGCCGGTGTCGACTCGTACATTCGGCGAGCGTTCGCAGCTGAGGTCTCACGCTGGCGTGCCAGCTCCACACGCTCGGAAATGTTGCGCACGAACTTGGTCGCGCCGATGCATCGGCCCGCGGCGTCGAATTCAGGAACTGCGGTGATAGAGACATCGAGAAGGTGGCCTTGCGCGTGCTGCCGCACGGTTTCGTAGGTATGGGCCTTGCCGTCTACCCGATGCATCATGGCTTTCAGGTCTTCGTGGCTGCGACCTGGTGGTGCCAGCAGCGTGACGTCGGTTCCCACCATCGCCTGTGCCAGTCGCCCGAAAAGCACTTCCGCTGCGGGGTTGCAGCGCGTCACGCAGCCGTCGGCGCCAATGCTGATGATCGCATCGCTGCTGTGCCGTTCGAGTTGTGCAAGGCGCACGCCCAGAGCAGCATTTTTGGCCACCAGGCGCATCGCGCGGCGCCCTTCAAGCGCCTTCACCACCGCCACACCAAGACACCGCAGAATCTCGCGCTGAGCGTCGTCGAGCTGGCGTGGTTGATGGTCGATGACACACAACGTACCGATGCGTTCGCCGCTACTCAGTTGCAGTGGCATGCCGGCGTAGAAGCGGATGTTCGGGTCGCCGCAGACAAGCGGGCTGTCGTGAAAGCGGTCATCATCGAGCGCGTTGGGCACCTCGAACAGCACCTCGCCGAGCACGGCGTGAGCGCAAAATGCCAGCTCGCGGGGCGTTTGCGTCGCCCCCGGTAAGCCGACGTTGGCCTTGAACCACTGTCGGTCGGCATCGATCAGGCTGACGAGCGAGATCGGCGTGCCGCAGGCGATAGATGCCACGCGTACCAGGGCATCGAATTCGGCCTCGGCCTCGCTGTCGAGCACGTCGAGGCCTTGCAATGCCAAAAGTGCATCGGCTTCGTTGGGGCGCAAGGGGGCTGGTTTCATGGGGTTGGCACCATGGCGGGATGGTTGAGCGTTTCCGTCAACTCTGTGCGAGTTTCATGGATGGCGTCGTCGTCCATGCCATGAGCCACGACAACCCTGAGGTCTCGCATCAGCGACCAGCAACATCCGGTACCACGTGCTGAAGGCCGCTTGCATCAATACCCCTCGGAACTGAAGATGCCGGGTCGCTGAGCCGTTTTGAAAACGGATCTGCAGCGTTGTCAATGCTCGCGATACCAAAGGGTATCGCTGTGCTTTACGCCTTGCATCTCCATTCTCAAAACGACCCATCGACCCAGCATCTTCAGTTCCGAGGGGTATAGGCGACTTAGCCAGACGCATGTACTTTTCGAAATGGAGTGCCGCAGCAATCAGGCCAAAATCTCACGAGCCAACTCGGGTGTCTCGCTGTTGGACACATCAAGCCACCAAGCCTGTGAACGTCCACCTCTGCGCGCAGCTTCCATGGCCAACAAGGCACTCTCTTGCAGGTGCTGGGGTCGCCTAAGTACCGTGTCCATGGGCATCAGCCCCGAGGTGCCCGTAGGGCCCGCCCAGTCGGCACTCTGTTCGTCGTAGCAGCCGATGCCCACGCTCACCGTGACATGTTTCGAGACGGGTGAAGCGGCATGGGGAATGTCCAGAGATTCGATGGTGGAAATGACACGCTGCCCGACACTCTCCGCGCCAGTGCGCGTCGTCACCGGGAGCAGCATCGCAAAGATATGGTGGTCGAAGCGCGCCGTGACGTCCGCGGGACGGGTGCCAATCTCGCGCAACACGTTGGCTACGGCTTGCAGGCAGTCTTCGCCAGCGCGCCGACCATGGCGCTCCACCAACAAGTCAAAGTA
The DNA here is from genome assembly GCA_031376995.1 of Burkholderiales bacterium. GTDB lineage: Bacteria > Pseudomonadota > Gammaproteobacteria > Burkholderiales > Burkholderiaceae_C > CANHBY01. Next base: position 18,623 of record JANMEO010000109.1, on the reverse strand, counting down.
GTCGATCTCCAACATGGCTGCGGCCAATGGATGGCCGCAGCGCCGGCCACGGCGCCATTCACGCTCGACCATGTCTTCAAAATGGTTTCGATTGGCCAGCATGGTCAATGGGTCGACCTTGGAGACTCGACGCATTTCATCCGTCGCGTTCTTGAGTCGCAAATGTGTCTTGACGCGCGCTACAAGGAGTTGCGGACTGACCGGCTTGGTGACGAAATCGGCGGCACCTGCGCGAAAGCCAGCCAGTTCAAATTCGGCGTCATGATGAGCTGTGACCATGATCACAGGAACATCGCTCAGTTCTGGGTCTGTCCGGATCAAAGTACACACTTCGAAGCCGTCCATACCCGGCATCTCGGCATCAAGCAAGATGATGTCCGGTAGGAATTGACCCATGCTTCTCAGCGCAGCAGGGCCGTTGGTGGCAAAGCGAACTTCGCCGACTTCCAAAAGAATACCGGCCAGCGTTTGGACCATGCCGGGGTTGTCGTCAACGATCAGGATGTTTGGGTGCGTCATGGCGTCACTCCTTGTGGTTGTGTCGGTCATTGGTCCGCGGGAAGGGATTTGTATAGGCTATCGGCGACAAAAGACCAAACTTGAGTGTCCTGGCCGTGCGCAAGGCACTGGCGGCTCGGGCTGAAGTCTCGATTTCCCATCGGCATTGGGCTGATACCCCTTTCTAGGTTTTCTCAAAATGCAGCGAAAAATCGAACAAAAATCAACAACTTAGCGCAAACCCGACGCCGTTGGATTTCCGTTTTTTCTCAAAAAGCGGCAAAAATCCCGCACAGGGCGCGCGGCCCCATCCCGCGCCGACCCCGCTCCCGTCCACATCAGCGGCTTCTTTTGTCCAACGGCTTGACGGCTTGAAGTCAGTCAGTAGCTGGCGCTGATGGACTTGCGTCAGCCCCTGCGCCACTTCACTTCCGTGGCCGGTTCGCCCTCGAGCTGGCGGAGCACAATATAGGATGACGACAGCAGCATGCCGCCCAGCGCCAGCGACTGGGCTCACGGCGGAAAACTTTGGGGGTATGCCTGGAGGTGCCGTCCATACTTCAATCAAAATATACCCCTCGGAACTGAAGATGCTGGGTCGATGGGTCGTTTTGAGAATGGAGATGCAAGGCGTAAAGCACAGCGATACCATTTGGTATTGCGAGCATTTACAACGCCGCAGATCCATTTTCAAAACGGCTCAGCGACCCGGCATCTTCAGTTCCGACGGGTATATATATTTAGGACTGCCTTGAAACTCGCCACCTGGAATGTCAATTCGCTCACTGTACGTCTGCCGCAGGTGTTGCAGTGGTTGGTTGCGCATCAGCCTGATGTGCTGTGTTTGCAAGAGACCAAGCTCACTGACGACAAATTCCCCATTGAGCCCTTAGAGGCGTTGGGCTATCAGGTTGAATTTTGGGGCCAAAAAACATACAACGGTGTGGCCTTGATCAGCCGCTATCCCCTGCAGGCCACAGTTAAAAATATCCCATCCTTTGAAGATGATCAGGCTCGCGTCATCACCGCAACGGTGCAAGGGGTTCGCGTGATAGGTGCTTATTTTCCCAACGGGCAGGCCCCTGAGAGCGAAAAATTTCAATACAAACTGAGGTGGCTTCAGGCGCTGCAAGGGTGGGTGAAAAACGAGCTCACACGTCATCCCAGGCTGGTTTTATTGGGTGACTTCAACATTGCACCTGAAGATCGCGATGTGCACGACCCCTTGTCCTGGGCCGGGCAGATCCACTGCACGCCCGAAGAGCGTGCCCATTTTCAAGGCCTGCTTAGACTTGGCCTTGCCGATGCATTCAGGCTGTTCGAGCAAGCCCCTAAAAGCTGGAGTTGGTGGGACTATCGCAACCTGGCTTTTCGAAGAAACAAGGGCTTGCGCATCGATCACATCTTGGTCAGTGAGGCCCTCAAGCCCCAGGTCAGCGCGTGTTTGATCGATAAAGCCCCCCGCGCCAACGAACGCCCCAGCGACCACGCGCCTGTGCTCGTGAGGCTGGCATGCGAGGGTCTGCACATTTCTGTCACGTAAAAAGCTGGGCTCACCGAGGCGGGCTGGGGCCCTATGAGGGTATACTCCGCTTGCTCTTGGGCTGGCAGGGCGTGCCTTGCTGCCTGAGCTGAAAAACAGCGAGCCGATTCGTTCAAAAGGTGTCGCCTTTCATGCTTATTCTCAGCCATCAACTCTGTATGCGCTGTGAAAAGTTTCAAGGTGATTTCAGACTCGGCTTCAGACCTAACCTTCGGAGTCCACACCATGACAGTTACCATGCGCGAAATGTTAGAAGCAGGCGTCCATTTTGGGCATCAAACCCGCTTCTGGGATCCCAAAATGGCCCCCTATATCTACGGCCATCGCAACAAAATTCACATTCTCAACCTCGAGAAAACCCTGCCTTTATTCAATGACGCCATGAAGTTTGTGCGTCAGCTGGCAGCCAAGCGTGGCACCATTTTGTTGGTGGGCACCAAGCGCCAAGCGCGCGAAGTGACATCCCAAGAAGCACTGCGTTGCGGCATGCCCTTTGTTGATCAACGCTGGTTGGGTGGCATGCTGACCAACTATAAAACCGTCAAGGGCTCCCTCAAGCGCCTCAAAGACATGCAGGCACAAGTCGAGTTGGGTCACGAAATTCGCATCAAAAAAGAGGCCCTGATGTTCCAGCGCGAGCTGACCAAGCTCGAAAAAGACATCGGCGGCATTCAACACATGAACGCCTTGCCTGACGCTCTCTTTGTGATTGACGTGGGCTATCACAAGATTGCGGTTGCTGAGGCCAAGAAGCTGGGTATTCCCGTGATTGGCGTGGTCGATACCAACCACTCCCCCATTGGTATCGACTATGTCATTCCGGGCAACGACGACTCATCGAAAGCCGTCGCCTTGTACGCTCGTGCAGTGGCCGATGCAGTCCTTGACGGCAAGGCCAATGCAACCAACGAGGTGGTGCAAGCCATTGCCGCCGAAGGCGATGAGTTTGTCGAGGTCAGTGAAGCTGTATGACCTAAGCCTTAAGTCTTTCCCGTTGTGCGCATGACGGGTTCAAAAAGGGGCTGTACAGCCCCTTTTTTCAATATCGAATGCTTTTGATTCCCTGTCCCGGCCCGCCCGAGACTCAATGATACGGAGAACAACATGACCGTGATTACTGCCAGTTTGGTTGCCGAGCTTCGCGCCAAGACCGACGCCCCTATGATGGAGTGCAAAAAGGCCCTCACCGAGGCCCAGGGTGATATGGAAAAAGCTGAAGAGCTGCTGCGCGTTAAGCTGGGCAGCAAAGCGGCCAAAGCAGGTTCGCGGGTCACTGCAGAGGGTGTTGTGGCCGCTTCAGTGCAGGGTGTCACAGGTGGGCTGGTCGAGATCAACTGTGAAACCGATTTCGTGTCCAAGAATGAGTCCTTCCTGGCATTTGCCCAAGCCTGTGCCGATTTGGTGGCCAGACAAAATCCGCCAGACGTGGCGGCATTGGCGGCCACAGCGTATAGCCAAGATGGCTTCGGCCCCACTTTGGAAGATGTGCGCAAAGGTTTGATCGGCAAGATGGGTGAGAACATGTCCATTCGCCGATTCAAGCGCTACGCCCAAGGTGGCAAGCTGTCCAGCTACTTGCACAATGGTCGAATTGGCGTGATGGTAGAGTTTGATGGCGACGAGACTGCAGCCAAAGACGTGGCGATGCACGTCGCGGCCATGAAGCCTGTGTCTTTGTCTGCCAACGATGTGCCGCCAGCCTTGATCGAAAAAGAGCGCTCAGTGGCTCAACTCAAAGCCGCCGAGTCAGGCAAGCCTGCTGACATTGCGAGCAAAATGGTTGAAGGTTCAGTTCAAAAATACCTCAAAGAGGTCAGTCTTTTTAATCAAAATTTTGTTAAGAACGACAAGTTGACCGTGGAGCAAATGCTCAAAAGCGTGAACACGACGGTCAAGGCCTTCACTTTATTCGTGGTGGGTGAAGGCATTGAAAAGAAGACTGATGATTTTGCTGCTGAAGTCGCCGCGCAAGTGGCTGCTGCCAAAGGCGCTTGATGAATGAGGCGGGCCTGATGCGCCGCCGCTGACTGCGCCGACCCTTCTCCCCTGACCTTCTGAAGGAGCTTTGATGCCCGCTTACAAGCGAATCCTGCTGAAACTCTCTGGCGAGGCCCTGATGGGCGATGATGCTTACGGCATCAACCGTGCGACCATTGTGCGCATGGTCCAAGAGATTCAGGAGGTCACTCAATTAGGTTGCGAGGTGGCTGTGGTGATCGGCGGCGGCAACATCTTTCGCGGGGTGGCTGGTGGGGCCGTGGGCATGGACCGTGCCACCGCCGACTACATGGGCATGCTGGCGACCGTGATGAACGCACTGGCCTTGGCTGACACCATGCGTCAAGAAGGCATGACTGCGCGGGTGATGTCGGCGATCGGGATCGAGCAGGTTGTTGAGCCTTATGTCCGCCCCAAGGCCTTGCAGTATCTGGAAGAAGGCAAGATCGTGGTGTTCGCTGCGGGCACAGGCAATCCATTTTTTACCACCGATACCGCCGCCGCTTTGCGCGGTGCTGAAATCGGCGCGCAGATCGTTCTCAAGGCCACCAAGGTGGATGGTGTGTACAGTGCCGACCCCCACAAAGATCGAAACGCAACCCGCTACACAGAGATTTCATTTGACGAAGCCATCTCTCGAAATTTACAAGTCATGGATGCCACAGCGTTCGCCTTGTGTCGGGATCAAAAGCTTCCGATCAAGGTGTTCAGTATTTTTAAGCAAGGAGCACTCAAACGGGTCGTGTTGGGCGACAACGAAGGCACGTTGGTCCACGTTTGAAAGACAAGTCAACATCATGAGCATTGCTGAGATCAAAATAAATGTTGAGCAGAAAATGGGCCGCTCCATCGAGGCGCTCAAAGCTGATTTGCAAAAAATCCGCACGGGGCGCGCGCATCCAGGCATTCTGGATCAGGTGAGTGTTGATTATTATGGCGCCATGGTGCCCATCAGTCAGGTCGCGAATGTCAGCCTTTTAGACGCTCGAACCATCAGCGTTCAGCCTTGGGAAAAAGGTTTAGGGCCCAAAATTGAAAAGGCCATTCGCGAAAGTGATTTGGGGTTGAACCCCTCAGCGCAGGGTGATTTGTTGCGAGTGCCCATGCCCGCACTCACTCAAGAGCGTCGCAAAGAGCTGAGTAAAGTCGCGCGCAACGAGGGCGAAGATGCCAAGATTGCTATTCGCAATTTGCGGCGTGATGCCAACGAACAGGCCAAGAAGTTGTTAAAAGACAAACTCATCTCTGAAGATGATGAGCGTCGATCTCTGGACGAGGTGCAAAAGTTGACAGACCGTTTCATCGCTGAAATTGATCGCCTCGTGGTCGCCAAAGAAGCTGAGATCATGTCTGTCTGAAGTGCCTGTTGATACACACCAGAGCCCCTCAACGTGAGTCAAACAGTGCCTTTGCGTGCGGTTCCCCGACATGTGGCCATTGTCATGGATGGCAATGGCCGGTGGGCCAGCAAGCGTTTCATGCCTCGCTTTTGGGGCCACAAAAAGGGTGTAGATGTCCTGGTCAAAACGCTGCTCGAGTGCGCAGACCGGGGTATCGAGCACTTGACCGTGTTTGCTTTTTCCTCTGAAAACTGGCGCCGACCTGCTGAAGAAGTTTCAGGCCTGATGAGTTTGGTGCCTTTGGCAGTCTCCACGTATTTGAAAAAATTGGCCCAGCTTGGGGTGCGAATTCGGGTGATCGGGGACCGGGTTTCCGTCTCCGACGCACTCCGTGCAGCCTGGGACGAGGCTGAGGAGCTCACACGCAACAACACCCGCATCACGATCAATATTGCTTTCAATTATGGTGGGCGTTGGGACATTGTCCAGGCCTGCCAGGCGGCAATGCGTGAGGGTCTACAGCCTGAACAGTTGGATGAGAGCACACTGACTCGTCTCATGAGTTTGCATGACGCCCCAGCCTTGGATTTGTTCATTCGAACGGGTGGTGAGTCTCGAGTCAGTAATTTTTTGCTCTGGCAAGCAGCTTACGCTGAGCTCTATTTCACTCCCTGTCTGTGGCCTGACTTTGGCGTTGCTGAGCTGGATGCCGCGCTCGATGAATTTGCTCGGCGAGAGCGCCGCTTTGGGGATGTCAAACCACCCGTGTCCCAGTCTCAGGTGCCAGTGGGCCCTGCCTCACGTGTTTGACCGCATGCTCAAACAGCGTCTCATCACAGCGTTGGCTTTACTCGCGATTTTGCTTCCGGCGGTGGGTGTCTCAGAGGCCTGGCCTTTCGCCTTGCTCACCTTGGCGCTGGTGGGTACGGCCGGCTGGGAGTGGAGTCGGCTCAATGGCTGTCAACCTTGGGCCGCTATCGCCGGGGGCAGCGTCTTGGTCGCTGGCTGTGCGTGGGTCGGGTGGAGCATCTTACCCGCTCGAGTTCCGAGTGTCGTTTGGTGGGGGGTGAGTCTGCTTTGGATTGTCGGTGGTTTGATCAGCCTCAAAGCAGGGGTTGCTGGGTGGCCCAACCTGTGGCGTCCCGCTCGCTTGGCCACGGGTTGGCTGGCTCTGGGCTTTTGCTGGTTGGCCATGAACGAGGCCAAAGCCCAGGGCGTGTCTTTTATATTGTCTATTTTGGTTTTGGTCTGGATGGCTGATGTTGCTGCCTACTTTGGTGGACGCACTTGGGGTCGCCATAAGCTTGCATCAAGCATCAGTCCAGGAAAAACCAGGGAGGGCGTCTATGTTGGCCTGCTCGCCGTTTTGGCTTTGACCTTTGCCTGGCTTTCTATTGAGCGTGCCCTTGGTGGCTCGGCCAGTCTGATGTATTTGCTTCAGCGCCACTTTGGGGGTGTTGGTTTGGCTGCAGCAGTTATCTCGCTGGCGTTGTTGGGTGTGATGGGGGATCTGCTGGAGTCGCTCGTCAAGCGCAGTGCAGGTGTTAAAGACAGCAGCCGATTGCTACCCGGCCATGGTGGGGTCTTAGATCGGATAGATGCTTTGCTGCCTGTTTTTCCGATGGCCCTGGCTCTGACTGCTTGGTGATTTTTTTGCTCACCGCATCCACCTCATCCATCCTTAGAGATTTTCAATGAAGCCCCAGACACTTTGTATTTTGGGATCCACAGGTTCGATTGGCACCAGCACCCTCGATGTGGTGTCACGTCATCCTGATCGCTTCAAAGTGTTTGCCCTGACAGCACACCGAAAAGTTGACGCCATGCTGGCTCAATGCCAGCGTTGGAAGCCTGATTTTGTGGCCATGAGCGATCCTGAGCAAGCACGTGTGCTGCGCGACAAACTGCGTCACCACGACTTATGCACCCAGGTCTTAGCCGGGGCGACAGCACTTGAAGAGCTCGCCGCTCATCCAGAGGTCGACACTGTGATGGCAGCCATTGTCGGTGCGGCTGGGTTACCTGCTTGCCTGAGCGCAGCGCGTCATGGCAAACGCTTGCTGCTTGCCAACAAAGAGGCCTTGGTGGTGGGTGGAAGCTTCTTTATGTCGGCTGTTGCGCAGGGGGGGGGCACACTGCTGCCCATTGACAGCGAACATTCGGCGATTTTCCAGTGCCTCCCTGAAGATCGTCGAGTCTGGCCTTCGCGGATGGCTGAAATTATTTTGACGGCCTCTGGCGGGCCTTTTCGAACCCTGCCCTTGAGTGCTTTGCGTGAGGTCACGCCGTCTCAGGCTTGTGCCCACCCCAATTGGGTGATGGGGCGAAAAATCTCAGTCGATTCAGCCACGATGATGAACAAAGCCCTGGAGGTCATTGAGGCACGTTGGCTGTTTGATTTGCAGCCACAACAGATCAAGGTCGTGATTCATCCCCAGAGCATTATCCACTCGATGGTGGTGTGCGTCGACCACTCGGTGCTGGCTCAGCTGGGTACGCCTGATATGCGTGTGCCGATTGCCTACGGTTTATCGTTTCCTGATCGCATGGCTTGTGGTGCACCAGCGCTAGACCTTACTCAAGTGTCGGCGCTTCAATTTGAGAATCCTAACCCTGAACGTTATCCAGGCCTATCCCTGGCTTGGGAGACCCTGCAGGGGCCCGAAGGCTCCACAGCCGTATTGAATGCAGCCAATGAAGTGGCTGTTGAGGCTTTCTTGAAGGGCGTGATTCGGTTTGATCAAATACACGGTGTGAATCGCCGGGTACTCGACACCATCTCTGTGGCGGCATCAGACAGCCAGAGTTTGGAGGCTTTGTTGGGCCTGGATCAACGTGCGCGCAGTCAGGCCCAGGCTTGCATTCAAAGGGGTTGTGCGTGACTACGGTGCTGGCGTTCATGCTGACCATTGGGGTGCTGATCGTCATTCATGAGTATGGCCACTATCGTATCGCACTGGCCTGTGGCGTGAGAGTGTTGCGGTTTTCAGTGGGGTTTGGCAAAGTTCTTTTACGTTATCAAAGGAGTCCTGATAGCACTGAGTTTGTGCTTTGTGCGTGGCCTCTGGGTGGCTACGTCAAGATGCTGGATGAGCGTGAGGCATTTGTCCCATTGCACCAGCGTTCAATGGCTTTCAACAACCAAACTGTTTGGCGTCGCATCGCGATTGTGCTGGCAGGGCCTGCGGCCAATTTCTTGCTGGCAGTGATTCTTTTTGCTGCCGTCCATTGGATCGGTGTTGATGAAGAAAAAGCCGTGATGGGCACCCCGGCGGCTGAAAGTTTGGCAGCCCGAGCAGGGTTGCAATCAGGGGATTGGGTCCGTGAGGTGTCGCGCGAGGGCGCAGACTGGGTCGTTATCAAGTCGATGTCTGACTTGCAGTGGCATGCGCTGCGATCAGCCATGGGGGGCGAAGAAATTCACTTGCGAGTGATGCGTGCAGGGGGGCACGCGCACAGGACACTGACATTAGACACTCGCCATCTGGGTCGCGCGGATGTCGATGCCTCGGTGGTGCGTCGCATGGGTTTAAGTCTTCAACGGGAACCCATTGTTGCCAAGCTCCTCGATGGCCCTGCCGTTCAGGCGGGGCTGAAGGAGGGAGACCGAGTGCTGCGCGTGGGTGATGTGGACGTGATGGATGCAGCCCATCTCGAGCTCATGATTCGCACGGTTGATGACAATGGACAGCCTGTGGCGCAGCGGTGGCGTGTTCAGCGAGGTGATCAGACACTGAGTTTTGATCTGCTGCCGGTGATCGATCCCGTCAGTGGCATACCTCGTGTCGCCGTGCACCTCTATGGCGCCCCCCATTGGGTGACCGTGCGCTACGGCTTCACGGAGGGCTTGACACAAGCCCTGCAAGTCACCTGGGACCGATCGGTCATGACTTTGCAGACGCTGGGTCAGATGGTGACCGGGCAGGCCTCGGTCAAAAATCTTTCAGGTGCTCTGACCATGGCTGACTATGCTGGACGCGCAGTACGCCTAGGGGCTGTCGTTTATTTGGCTTATTTGGCAGGCCTGAGTGTGGGCCTGGGCATTTTGAATCTGTTGCCGGTGCCGATGCTGGATGGTGGGCACCTGATGTATTATCTTTTCGAAATTGCTACGGGTCGCCCATTGCCTGACGTGTGGCTTGAGCGTTTGCAACGTGGCGGGATGATTCTTTTGTTGCTGCTGATGTCACTCGCTTTGTTGAACGATCTCTCGAGCCTATTCGGCAGGCACTGAGATTTTTTTCCATTCCCTCTCACCCCTTACCCTCTGTGGGCCCTTGGTCCTGATTGCCCATGCCCTTTCCCTCTATCGTGTTTCGCAGCGTTGCTGTCTCCATTGCATTTTTTTGCGTTTGCCACTTGCCTACAGCCTGGGCTGTTGAACCCTTCAAGTTAAAAGATATCCGCATTGAAGGCTTGCAGCGTACCGATGCGGGTACCGTGTTTGCGTCACTTCCGTTTCGCATTGGTGACACTTACAACGATGAAAAAGCCGCATTGGCTTTGCGCGCCTTGTTTGCAACGGGGCTGTTCCGAGATGTTCGCATTGACATTGACAAAGGTGTCGTGGTGGTGATCGTCGACGAGCGCCCGGTCATTGCCAACATTGATTTTTCGGGGCTGAAAGAGTTTGACAAAGATGTTTTGGTCAAGGCCCTCAAAGACTTCGGCATCAGTGATGGCCAGCCTTTTGACAAGGCACTGGCTGACCGCGCTGAGCAAGAGCTCAAGCGTCAATATTTGAGCCGCAGCTTGTATGCCGTTGAAGTCGTGACCACCGTCACCCCTTTAGAGCGCAACCGGGTCAATGTCACGTTCTCCGTCAATGAAGGCGGGGTTGCACGAATCAAAAACATCCGTTTCAGCGGCAACAATGCCTTTTCACAGAGCACGCTCAAGGGCCTGATGGACCTCAACGACGGTGGCTGGATGAATTGGTATACCAAGGCTGACCGTTACTCCCGTACAAAACTCAATGCTGACCTGGAGACCGTGCGCGCCTATTACCTCGATCGTGGTTATCTGGAGTTTGCCATTGAGTCTACCCAGGTGGCGATTTCCCCGGACAAGCAAGATATTGATATCACAGTCCAACTGAAGGAGGGACAGGCATTTACCGTGACTTCAGTCAAGCTCGAAGGCAACTACCTAGACAAAGATGATGACTTCAAGGCCTTGGTGAGCATCCAACCTGGTCAGCCTTACCGGGCTGAGGAGGTGGCACAGACCACCAAAGCTTTTACAGATCGGTTTGGCTCGTTTGGATATGCCTTTGCTAAAGTTGAAGCCCGTCCGGACATTGATCGTGTTTCTGCACAGGTGGCCCTGACACTGGTGTCAGACGTCCAGCGCCGAGTTTATGTCAGGCGGATCAACGTCATAGGCAATGCAGTGACCCGCGATGAAGTGTTACGTCGCGAATTCCGCCAGTTTGAGTCTTCCTGGTATGACACCAACAAAATCAGGCTGTCTCGAGATCGCGTGGATCGATTGGGTTTTTTCAGTGAAGTCGGCATCGAGACCAGTGAAGTTCTTGGTGCGCCTGATCAAGTTGATTTGAGCCTTCGGGTGAAAGAAAAGCCCACAGGCAACCTTTTGCTGGGCGCTGGTTTTTCAACCGCTGACAAGGTCTCCATCAGTGCTGGGCTTAAAAAAGAAAATGTTTTTGGCACCGGCAACTACCTGGGCCTGGATATCAACACCAGCAAGTCACAGCGCAACTTGGTGGTCAGTACTGTCGATCCTTATTTCACCCAAGACGGGGTCTCCCGTGCCCTTGATTTGTTTTATCGCACCACCCAGCCCATCAACAGTCAGGGTGAAGATTACAAATTAATTACACCCGGAGGCTCGATTCGGTTTGGTGTCCCCTTCAGTGAGCTGGACACCGTGTTTTTTGGGGCAGGTTACGAACAAACCGAGATTCGTGGAGAGCTGGGTTTGCCTGCGGCTTATCGCATTTACCGAAACCAATTCGGTAGCGTCAGCAATTCATTTCCGCTAAGTTTAGGGTGGGCGCGAGATGGACGAGACAGTGCTGTCGTGCCGACAACGGGGCGCTATCAACGGTTCAATGTAGACTGGAGTGCTGCAGGCGACACACGCTATGTTCGTACCAATTATCAGTTCCAGCAGTATTTTGCGCTCACTCGGCAAACCACGTTTGCGGTCAATGCCGAGGTTGGTCTGGGCAAAGGGCTGAGCGGTCGGCCTTACCCTCTGTTCAAAAATTTTTACGGCGGTGGCTTGGGTACCGTGCGGGCTTTTGATCAAGGGTCATTGGGTGTAAGAGATGCCTTGACCAGTGCTTATCTTGGGGGCAACCGGCGGTTCAATATCAATGGTGAGCTTTATCTGCCATTGGCTGGCACAGGCAACGACCGCACGTTGCGGTGGTTCACCTACGTTGACCTGGGCAATGTTTGGGGCGAAGACGAGCAGGTCAGTGTCGACAGCTTGCGAGCCTCTGTAGGGATTGGCTTGAGTTGGGTGTCGCCGGTGGGGCCTCTCAAGCTCAGCTTTGGCACCCCCATTCGAAAAGAAGCAACAGATAAAATCCAGCGGGTTCAATTTCAGATCGGGACGGCATTTTGATGAACATTCACATGAGCAAAGTAGGGGTTGCTGCATTGCTGGCAGCAGCTTCATTAGTTAGCGCACAGGCTGAAGAATTGAAGGTGGGTTACGTCAACAGCGACCGAGTGTTGCGTGATGCTGTGCCTGCCAAAGCAGCACAGACCAAGCTAGAGGCTGAGTTCTCCAAGCGCGACAAAGAGTTGAATGACTTTGCAGCACGCTTGAAGGTATCAGGCGACAAGCTAGAAAAAGAGGCACCCACCCTGGCCGATGGTGAGCGCAGCCGTCGTCAGCGTGATTTGATGGATCAAGATCGTGAGTTTCAGCGCAAGCGGCGTGAGTTCCAAGAAGACTTGAATCAACGTAAAAATGAAGAGCTGGCGCAGGTACTGGAGCGTGCCAATAAGGTTATCAAGCAAATTTTTGAGAACGAGAAATACGATTTGATCATTCAAGAGGCTGTGTTTGCAGGGCCGCGTGTTGACATCACCGACAAGGTCATCAAGTCCTTGAACGGTGGCAAGTAAGCCCTCTATAGTGCCAACATTCACGCTTGGGGAAATTGTTGCCGACTTAGGGGGAACGCTGAGCGGTAACCCGCAGACCGTGGTGAGGCGATTGGCTCCTTTGGCCAGTGCAGGCCCTGATGAATTGACATTTTTGTCTGGGCCTCGTTATGCGTCTGAACTGTCTGCGTCTCAGGCCGCCTGTGTGGTGGTGAGCGCTGATCAGCATGCGCTGGCATTGAGCCGCGGCGCTGTCATTGTGGTGGCTGATCCCTATTTTTATTTTGCTCGCCTGACCCAATGGTGGGCTCAGCGTGTGCGCCCCTGCGTGACACCAGGCATTCATGCCTCGGCGGTGATCGATCCAACGGCCAGGTTGGCCTCAGGTGTGTTTGTCGGGCCGTTGGCGGTCATTGAGGCTGGGGTTGTCTTGGAGACTAACGTTGAGGTGGGTGCGCAGTGCTTTATTGGTCAAGGCGCGCACCTTGGCGCTGGTACGCGTTTGGCGCCACGCGTTGTCATTGGGCATGACTGTCGTTTGGGAAAGTCTTGCGTGGTGCACAGTGGTGCGGTGGTGGGGGCTGATGGTTTTGGCTTTGCGCCACGCCGGTCTGAGGCACAGCCTGGCTGGGAAAAAATTGAACAATTGGGGGCCGTACACATCGGTGACGATGTTGAGATTGGCGCCAACACCTGCATTGACCGTGGTGCCCTGGAGGACACGGTTTTAGGCGATGGGGTGAAGCTCGATAACCTCATCCAAATTGGGCATAACGTACGCATCGGCGCGCACACCGCCATGGCCGGATGCGTGGGGGTGGCGGGCAGTGCCGTGATCGGTGCTCATTGCACAGTTGGGGGTGCGGCCAATGTGCTGGGTCATTTGACCCTGGTTGACCACGTCCATATTTCGGCGGCTTCTGTGGTGACACGGTCTTTGTTGAAGCCGGGACGTTACTGCGGCATTTTCCCCATCGATGACAATGAGACATGGGAAAAAAACGCTGCTTCATTGAAGCAACTGCATGTTCTGCGCAGCCGCTTGCGCGCGCTTGAGAAGAAAACACCATGACAACGCTCGATATCCATCAAATATTAAAAAAACTGCCCCACCGCTACCCTTTTTTGCTCATCGACCGCGTTTTGTCTGTAGAGAAAGGCAAACACATTGTGGCGCTCAAAAATGTCACGATCAACGAGCCATTTTTTGCGGGGCATTTCCCTCGCAGGCCTGTGATGCCCGGTGTCCTGATGTTAGAAGCCTTGGCCCAAGCGGCGGCAATTTTGTCGTTTGCGACACTCGACGCCCAGCCTGATGACAACAACGTGTATTACTTTGCTGGCATCGATGGGGCCCGTTTTAAGCGGGTGGTTGAGCCGGGTGATCAACTTCGCTTGGATGTGGCGCTGACTCGTGTTAAGTCCGGTATTTTCAAGTTCCACGCTCGGGCATTGGTGGGCGATGAGTTGGCTGTAGCGGCCGACTTGATGTGCACCATGCGCACGGTCCAATGAATGGGCCTGGCTGCGTTTGGGGCCGTCAGGTGATCGCTGTGAGGTGCGCTTTTTAAGCAAAAAATCTATGGTTCATATTCATCCCACTGCCTTGATTGAGCCCGGTGCTCAGCTTGGTGAAAATGTTTCTGTTGGTGCGTTTACAGTGGTCGGTCCTCATGTGCGTGTGGGTGATGGAACAGTCATTGGCCCTCATTGCGTGATCGAAGGTCGCACCACCCTTGGCAAAGACAACCGAGTCTTTCAGTTCAGTTCATTGGGGGCGGCACCGCAAGATAAAAAATACGCAGGCGAGCCGACCGAGTTGCATATCGGTGATCGAAATACCATTCGTGAGTGTTGCACTTTCAATCTGGGCACGGTGCAAGATGCCGCTGTGACACGTTTGGGTGATGACAATTGGGTCATGGCCTATACCCATATTGCGCATGACTGCCAGGTAGGCAACAAGACCATTTTTGCAAATAGCACCCAGCTCGCAGGCCATGTGCATGTGGGTGACTGGGTGATTTTGGCCGGCTTCACGGGTGTGCATCAATACGTGAAAATTGGTGCGCATGCCATGACAGGCATAGGCACTCATTTGGTTCAAGATGTTCCGCCCTTCATGCTGGTTGCGGGTGATGATGCCAAGGTGCGCGGCCTCAATCTTGAGGGTCTCAAGCGCCGTGGCTTCAATCCTGAGCAGCTGGCTGCTATCAAGCAAATGCACCGCTTGTTGTACAGGCAGGGCTTGACCTTCGCGCAAGCGCAAGAAGCCATCCACTCCATGGCGGTGAGCCATCCCCGCGCCCTTGCCGAAGTGGCCCTGATGGGTGACTTTCTCAAACAGGTTGAACGTGGCATCGTTCGCTGATTGATGGCTTCAGTACCCATGCACTCACTGCGTTTGTCCATGGTGGCTGGCGAAGCCTCTGGTGATTTGTTGGCCGGATTGTTGATGGGGGGGTTGAAATCGCGTTGGCCTGACCTACAGGCCATGGGTATAGGGGGCCCTGGGATGGTGACCCAGGGTTTTGACGCCTGGTGGCCTCACCACAAGCTGGCCGTGCGTGGCTATGTCGAGGTTCTCAAGCATTACCGCGAAATTGCCAGCATTCGCCGTCAGTTGATTGCGCGTTTATTGCGTGATCGGCCAGACGCCTTCATTGGTGTCGATGCCCCAGACTTTAACCTTCATGTGGAGGCGACTCTCAAGGCGCAGGGTGTCAAGAGCATTCACTTCATCAGCCCTTCGATTTGGGCTTGGCGGGGTGAACGCATTGACCTCATTCGCAAGTCTGTCGACCATGTTTTGTGTGTGTTTCCATTTGAGCCTGCGCTCTATGAGCGCGCCGGTATTGCGGCCACTTACGTCGGGCACCCTCTTGCTGACGCCATTCCTTTGGAAGTTCCTCGCTCGGCCAGTCGCGCCCAGCTGGGCATTCGCGATGACGAGGTGGTTGTGGCTTTGTTGCCAGGAAGTCGCCGCTCTGAGATTACAGCGATGGCGCCGCGGTTTTTAGAGGCCGCAGCTCGCATGCAGGTCTTGCGGCCAGGCTTACGTTTCGTGTTGCCAGTGTCTGCAGGTTTACGTTCACTGCTTGAGCCCATGGTGGCTCGGGTTAGCCAACGTGTTTCGATTGAATTGCTGCCCGGTCGCTCTCATGAGGCATTGGCCGCCTGTGACGTCACCCTGGTGGCCAGTGGCACGGCGACCTTGGAGGCCGCCTTGTTCAAACGCCCCATGGTCATCGCTTATGCCATGAACTGGCTGAGTTGGCAGTTGATGCGGCGCATGCGCTATCAGCCCTGGATCGGGTTGCCCAATATTTTGCTTGAAGATTTCGTGGTGCCTGAGTTGCTCCAAAGCGAGGCCAATCCTGACAAGCTGGCGCGTGCCACCTTGGAGTGGCTGGACAATCCTGCCAAGGGCCTGGCTTTACAACACCGTTTCGAGATGTTGCACCGTCAATTGCGATGCAACACAGCCTTCGCTGCCACCCATGCCATCGAAAAAATTCTTGAGTGCTGAGCCCCTCGGTTGGTTGTGGGCAGCGCCGGGTTTGATAGCAGGCGTTGATGAAGCGGGCCGGGGCCCCTTGGCAGGGCCCGTGGTGGCGGCTGCGGTGATCTTAGACGACAGGCATCCCATTGCCGGGCTCAATGACTCCAAGAAGCTCAGCCCCCGCACCCGTGAGCGCTTGTTTGATGAAATTCTGGCCAAGGCCTTGTGTGCTTGCATCGCTGAGGCCAGTGTTGAAGAGATTGACCGCTTGAATATTTTGCAAGCCACTTTGTTGGCCATGCGTCGGGCGGTTGAGGGTTTGCGGCTAACCCCATCCCAGGTCCTGGTCGATGGCAATCAGGTTCCCTTGCTGAGCGTACCGGCCGAGGCCATCGTCCAGGGGGATGCCAAGGTTCAGGCCATTTCTGCTGCTTCGATTTTGGCTAAGGTGCACCGTGATCGGTGGTGTCAGGTCTTGCATCAGGCTCATCCTCAGTATGGGTTTGATGGCCACAAGGGTTACCCCACGCCAGCTCATTTGGCGGCGCTTAAATTGCACGGGGCCTGCAGCCAGCATCGACGCTCTTTTGCCCCGGTGCGCGAGGTGTTGGATGTTTGAAGGGGCTCACCCTAGACACCTGACCGCCTTTGACAACCCACTGCTGGTGCGTTTGCGCAAGACGCTGCGTGACCCGACGGCCTACCGCAAGGGGGTTGAAATTTGGTTGGAAGGTGAGCATCTTTGTGCCGCTTGTATTGAGCAAGGTCTGACCGTGCCTCATGCGTTGGTGACTGAGGCGGCTTGGGGCCAGCCTGCTTTGCAAGCTTTAGCGCGCCAGGCCATGCAGGTCAGTATGGTGTCGGGCGCGCTCATGCGCGGTCTCAGCAACCTAGAGTCGCCGGCAGTCATCGGCTTTGTGCTGCCTGCCCCGCGCGGCTCTGAGCTCAAGGCTGGGGTGCCCACCTTGGTGTTGGATCGTTTGCAAGATCCTGGCAACGTGGGTGCCTTGTTGCGCAGCGCCGCTGCTTTTGCCTTCACTCAAGTGCTGGCCTTAAAAGGCACGGTCGCATTGTGGTCGCCCAAGGTGTTGCGAGCCGCGATGGGGGCACATTTTTCATTGAATTTGTGCGAGCTTGTGGCTGCAGATGCACTGGGTGCTTTGGCGGTGCCATGTCTGGCCAGCAGCCCCCATGCGGCCCAAGTTTTGCATGAGGTGGTGTTGCCCTGGCCCTGTGCCTGGGTTCTCGGGCATGAAGGGCAGGGCATTGCCAGCGAGGTTGCAGGCTTTTGCGAGCGTCAACTGCGCATCGCCCAGCCTGGTGGGCAAGAGTCTCTGAATGTGGCAGTGGCGGGCGCTGTGTGCCTTTATGAATCTGTGCGACAGCGTTCAGTTCGATCTGAAAGTATGAAACTGTTTGCGAATGAAGGCCCAGGCCATGCTTGATGCATCGGGTCCATGGCTGTCACAGAAGGCCTTGCTGGCAGTGCCACCACTCCATGAGTGGCCCAACCCGTGCACGGCGACCAGCGAGGCCACGATCATGCCTTTTCGTTCAAAATCGGTCACTGATGTGGGGTAGCGCTTTCCTCTTTGAACGCTGCGTGTGATCAGGGCCTTGGCACCCGCCGCATGGGCCCAAACAGCCACTGCTGCTTGACCATATTTGAGCGAGACCACGGCATCTGCGTCGCCGTGAATCACCAGCAGTGGTGGCCATTTGGCCTCCATGGTGTCTGGCCTGACTGCCAGAGGGGTGGTTGGGTGATGCACCTTCATCGCACCTAAAGCTGACAGTGTCGAGTGCGCCGTTCCAGGTGGAATGCCTGAGTGCATCACCACCGCTTTAAACCGTGTGGGGTGGCGCGTGACCAACAAAGCAGCCATGCTGGCCCCAGCCGATAGCCCGACAATGGCAACCTGCGCCTTGTCTACGGGGTGCAACATGCAGACCTGATCAACGGCTTGCATGATCAACGCGACTTCACCGTAGGCGCGGCCATTGCTTGTATCAAACCAGTTCCAGCAGCCTTGTCCATTGGCCAGTCGGTCTTGCTCAGGGTAGAGCACCAGAAAGCGTTCTCGCCTTGCGATTCGATTCATCCGGGTGCTTGCGGCAAAGCCGTTGGCATCTTGGCCGCAGCCATGCAGCATCACGATCAGCGGCAGCCGCTCGCTGAACACCACGCCGGGTGGGCGGTAGAGCCGAAAATTCCTAAAGCCAGCCACCCCCATGACAACGCCTGGCATCCAGATCCCTGCATCGGGTGATGAGGTTTTCATGGCTGTCGCAACGGGCTTGAGCGTCTTCGTGAGCGCTCGGGCGCTTGTCGCAGCCGCGAGTTTTGTGAGCGCCCAAAAATGGCGTTCAAAACTTTCAGCCCAAGCCAAGCCCAGTAATCTTTTCTTCATCAAAAATGACTCCAGGTTGGATGGGGTATTGATTTGGCTGACAAGGATCTTGACCCTGGAGGGTACCGTATTGTTCAGGTGGATCAATTTTCGCTGGACAGGCCAGCCTATACCCCTCGGAACTGAAGATGCCGGATCGCTGAGCCGTTTTGAAAACGGATCTGCGGCGTTGTAAATGCTCGCGATACCCACTGGTATCGCTGTGCTTTACGCCTTGCATCTCCATTCTCAAAACGACCCATCGACCCA
>JANMEO010000205.1:0-5444 GCA_031376995.1 Burkholderiales bacterium | reverse complement strand
CAACGCGTCCACCCCGGCCTGCACCTGCACCGTCTTTCTCATCGCTTTCATCTCCGCTCTCCATCCAAGGTTGCAATGGCAGCAGACGGTACGCAGTTCACAGAATCAATTCATGCAGATTTGCCGGAAGGACACGTTGTTTTAGATCCATTGGGATTCTTCGATAAAGAGGAATCGGAAGAGGAAAATAAATTGGCACGTTGCAAGGCCTCCCGCCGCAAGTTTGTTTCCAATCGACTGACATTAGACTTGCGTGGAGTCGCAGGCCCTGTTGGCAAGCTGCCCCCGGTGCCTATCTCCTGACGTTGCGATTTGTGGTCTTTCTCGGCATCCAATGCTGTGGGAGTTGGCGCGACCGGAGTACCCCCAGGCTTGCCTATTCGATTCATGGCCATCCAACCCAAAAGTGAGAAGCCCACCCACACACAACTTCACTTGCGAGAAGTCGATGTCAAAGGCCTGCATTGCCGGTCGCAATTAACCGACTGTCAGAGATCTCTATCGGATGAGTGCTTTGTTGGATGAATACCGTGCGCGTCACACAGACTGTTTTTAGCGTGAAAAATTGGCCTAAAGCTTTGTGCTGAAATAATCAGCGTCCAGGAGTGGTATTTTCCGATGACCATTTGGCTGGGAGATCCCCGATGCCATGGGGAAACTGGCCAATGGATCAACCTAGAAACGGCAGTTGGCCAGGGTGAATTGAGCGCAAAGGCAGAGCTGGTAGTGGTTTGCTGAGGTTTGAGGCACTCACCCTATGGGTGAATTGACTAAGCGCAAGAAGACGGCCGTCGCGCAAGCCAGTGAAGAGTTCGCGGTCGTGCAAAGCATGGGCGGTTGCATGCACGTGCGATGGTCCGTATACCCCTCGGAACTGAAGATGCAGCATCCCATCGGCCCAGACGCGTTGATGGCGTTGAAGGAGCGATTCACCACGTGGCGATCTGGGCGCCCTCGCGGGACTCGAATTCCGCCCGATTTATGGGCCGCTGCAGTCGGCATGGGGTGCGACAAAATTGGGCTGTTTGTGCATGGCTGCCGGAGGGACACGATGCTCGTCACACTCAACGGCCCAAGCCTTCAAACCTTCAAACCTTGCCCGTCCTGTGCCGCGCATTCTTGGAGATGGCGGTGCCTTAGTGTTGGGAGTCTTCTTCTGGTGCTGTTGTCGCAGCACTTGCATTCAGGCTGAGAGCTCGATCGTGTATCAGTGGTTGGCATCCATCAAGCCCTGAACGGCGGGGCTTGCCGCGCACCAGGTCAGTGACGACGTCACGTGCGCGATCAGTTCATCGTCGCGGTAGGGCTTTGCGAGCACCACCTTGACACCGATGGCGGCGGCCTGCGGGGCATATTTTTCTTGGGCTGAGGTGATCATGATGATCGGGAGGTCGGCCGTACGGGGCTGGTTGCGCACATGCTGGGACAACTCAAGCCCGTTCATCACGGGCATGTCAACATCGGTGATCAAGAGGTGCGGCAGCGTGTGCGCCAAATGGCGGGCCGCTTCAGCGCCATCTTCAGCCAAGCTCACACGGTAGCCATGCTTCATCAGCAAGCGGCTGATCTTCACCCTCAAGACCTTCGAGTCATCAACCACCAGCACCTGGGTTTCTTCGGGGGTCCTCGATTGGGGCGGGGTGGCTGTTGTGGAAGAGATTTCAATTTCAGCTTGCAACAGCGCCGTCTTTTGTGCGTCCAGCAGCGTGTGCTCGTGGGCCACTGGGGACAACACACGTTCAGTCAAAGGCTGGGCCTCGTCGAGTTGGGTGTCGTGGGGCGTCGTCGCATCCGAAGGTTGTGGCAGCGGCAGCAGCAGCTCTGGCGTCTGAGTCAGCGCCTCAACCTCAAGCGCAACCTCAACCTCGTGTTGCGATCGAGTTGCCGTCTCTTGAGCCATGCGGTGCTCACGCCAGGCACGCCAGCGCAAAAATGCGCTATGCAGCATGGGCCAGGCGCTCCATACAAGCAAGGCCGCCAGAATGATCCAGGGCATTAGTTTGTCCATGAAAATCAAGCCTTCAAGTGGTACAACTTAGTCCCCGTTGGGGCTAAGTCAAGGCTGGACCAGGCCCTTTTCGGCAAAGTCCTTTTCAGTCATTGAGCGGATTCTTGAGATGGTTTTTACCCAGGCCCATCTTCAAATTCACTGCGACGGCGTACTACGTCCATCAAAACTAAAGATGCCGTGTCGTCAAAGGGAATGACGGGCGAGTTGCGGCCATCATGAGATAGATTGAATTTTTGCGACTGTTACTGCCTTGCGACATGCTTAGAGAATTTTGACCTTCTGATATACCTATACCCATCGAAACTGAAGATGCCGAGTCGCTGGGCCGTTTGGGAAACAGGTCTGCGGCGTTGCAAATCCTCGCCCTATCAACGGATAGGGCGAGGATTTGCCTTGCACCCCCATTCCCCATACGGCCCATCAACCCAGCATCTTCAGTTCCGATGGGTATATTCAACCTGACGATACAGCATCATCAGGTTGAATAGGTATATGTATGATTTGAATACCTTTTAAATCGGGGCAATTTCACTCAGCGTTGGGTGACGAGCAGCAGATTTGGGAGGCTGCTCAGATGTGGGAGCACACCGTGCTGGTGAGCAATGGGAGGGTTACCCACTGGAGTCGATTGCGCCGCTTACCGTGATCGCTGCGACGGCATCTTCAGTTTCGAGGCGTATATACGACGGCCTTGTCGCTTGATCCACCGTTCAACCCAAAAGGCATTTCGCCCCAACTCCACTATGGCAACAGAACCGTTACAACGTCAGGTAGTCGGTGTAGCCTTTGGCGCCCGGTGTGTAAAAAGTTGTGCTATCCGGGGCGTTCAGGGCGGCCTTGGCCTTTATGCGCGCTGGCAGATCGGGGTTGGCCAGGAAGCTGGTACCAAACGCAACGGCATCCAGCTTGCCAGCGGCAATGGCGGCATTGGCTTCATCGGCCGTGTACCCCATGTTGCCGATCAGCACACCTTTGTAGTGGGTCCTTGCAATGGTTTCTACGTCGCCCTTTTGCATACCAAAAAAGTCAGCGCGCATGACATGCAAGTACGCTAGGTTGAAGGCGTTGAGCTTGTTGGATAAAAAACTGATCAGCGCGATGGGGTCGCTGTCCTTCATGCTGTTGTAGCTGTTCAGGGGGGATAGGCGCAGACCCACGCGGTCGGCGCCAATGGCAGCGGTCACGGCCGTCAGCACCTCAAATAAGAAGCGGGCGCGGTTCTCGAGCGAACCTCCATAACTGTCGGTGCGCTGGTTGGGGTTGTCGCGCAAAAACTGATCAATTAGGTAGCCATTGGCCCCGTGCACTTCAACACCGTCAAAACCAGCGGCGATCGCGTTCTTGGCACCTTGGGCGTAGGCCGCCACGATGGCCGGTATTTCTGCCTCGGTCAGTGCATGGGGCACTGCATTGACAACCTTACCCTTGGGGGTTTGGGTCTCTCCTTCTACTGCACTGGCAGAGCTGGATATATTGGGTGCACCATCATTGATGTCGGGGTGCGCCGCGCGGCCGGCGTGCCAAATTTGCATGAAAATTCGCCCCCCTTTGGTATGGACGGCGTCGGTGGTCAATTTCCAGGCGGCAATTTGCGCGTTGGAGTAAATGCCAGGCTCATTGATGAAGGCCGAGGTATCAGGGGCCACCATCGTGCACTCGGTAATTAAGAGCCCCCCAGTCGCGCGCTGGCCGTAGTACTCGGCCATCAGGGCGTTAGGCATGTGGCCGGCATCGGCACGGGTGCGCGTCAGCGGGGCCAGCAGGATGCGGTTAGGTAAAGTGAGCGCGCCGATTTGCAAGGGAGTGAACAATGAAGTGGTCATAGATCAAAATTTTTGGGAGTTAAAGGGGGTATATACCCATTCAAACTGAAGATGCTGTGCATATCTTCGCATTACGACAGCACAAAGAGGCGGGCTACTGATGAGAAACTTAAGCAGTTCCCAATCCAGCCCTAGGTAAAGCAAGAGGGCTGCGCTGCGCCGCGCCGCTTTTTGAGGTCCGCTCGACTGCTGAAGTGAGCCGCTGCCTTCATTGCTTCATTTCTTCTGCCAACGATCAGCCGCTTCTAAAATAGAATGGGGACCGTCCCCGTTTAACCACTTTTTTGCGGCCTCGCTTTTCTTCAAATTGGCGTCCCAAAAGACCGTGCTTAAGGCCAGAATCGCGCGATGGTGGTTAGGATTGCGTGAGCTACCAGAGTCGCCAGGCAATGCGCGATCAGTAAATGCCGAGTGCTCTGCGCCTTCCAAAACAAGTTCATACTTGTCCCCAGGTGGTAAAGTGGGGAAAACTGCAAGCCGTGAAGCCACATCGGGACCGCCTATCATTGGCGATGTGTCTTTGGTGCCGGTGATCAGCAGCCACGCAATAGCCACCTCATCAAAGGTTGCTGATAAATTGCCATCCTTTTGGGGGCTGCTGGGGCTGAACATGACCGCCGCCTTGATACGCGGATCGGCATACGACACGCGGCCTTGCTTATACCGTTGACCTCCAAGCACCTGCGTTGTGAGGGCACCAAACGAGTGGCCCGACATGCCCACCCGCTCTAAATCGAGCCTGCCTGCCAACGGGTGTCCTGCCAGCTGATTCCAGCGCTGCAGTTGATCAAGAACCGCAGGCACATCTTTCACCCGAGCCAATAAGTTTTTAGCACTGGCCGCGTTGCGCATGGCCGCCATGCGCTGCAAACGCGCCGCGTCCCTCCAGGCCGATGCATCGCTGCCTGGGTGTTGCAGAAAAACAACCGCATAGCCCCGCGCAGCCCAATGTTGCCCCATGAAGGCATTGCCTACGCGCGAACCGCCAAGCCCATGGCTGAACAGCACAACGGCCGCTGGGCTAGTTACCGCAGGCAGATAGACCCTGATGGGAAGGATGCGATAGCGTTGCTCATCACGCACGTCAAGGTCCAGCGGGCGGATATTGACTGGTATGGGAACCCATAGCGGATCGTAGGGCTGCGCGGCAAGCAGCCCCGAGGTCAAGATCAAGGCGGAGATCGCAATCCATTGCAGCAAACGGAGAAACATGATTGCTTCCTTGATGGTTGATACCCCAGGGAACTGAAGATGCTGTGTCGTCGAAGGGAGTGAAGGGCGATCTGCGGCGTCGCAAATCCTCGCGATGCCAAAGGGGATCGCTGTGGTTTGCAGCAACAGACACAGCATCATCAAGGGTCAAGTTGGCTGTGAAGCCGGCAGCTATACCCCTCGGAACTGAAGATGCGGTGTCCCTGGGTCGTTTGGACAATGAGTCTGCAGCGTTGCAAATGCTCGCAATACCAAATGGTATTGCTGTGTTTTGCGCCTTGCATCCCCATTTCCTAAACAACCTATCAACCCAGCATTTCCAATGCTGATAGGTATTTGCCCCTTGCAGGGGAACAGTTAAAGTGAAAACTATTGATATGGAGCCTCCACCATGAATG
>JANMEO010000198.1:0-3656 GCA_031376995.1 Burkholderiales bacterium | reverse complement strand
CTCTTCATGCCAACGTAACGGTTTTCGACCTTGTCCAGGCGACCAATGCCGTGCTTGCCACCCAGGGCGTTCAAGTGGGTTAAGACTTCAGCAGGGCTCATGGGCTGACCATCAATGGCAGCGATGTCACCACGCTCATAGCGCAGCTCGATCACTTTGGGCTTGCTGGGTGCTTTCTCAGGGCTGTTGGTCAGCCTCCACATTTTCTCTTCGGGCTCAAAATTGGGGTCTTCTAACACACCGCCTTCATAGCTGATGTGCAGCAAATTGGCGTCCATCGAGTAGGGCGCCCCCCCGCCTTTGCGTTTTTTGAAGTCAACTGGGATGCCGTGCTTGTCAGCATAAGCCAGCAACTTGTCGCGGCTGAGTAAATCCCACTCGCGCCAGGGTGCGATCACTTGGACGCCAGGCATCAAGGCATAGGCGCCCAACTCAAAACGCACTTGGTCGTTGCCTTTGCCTGTGGCGCCATGGCTGATAGCGTCAGCCCGGGTTAGCTTGGCGATATCAATCAGCCGTTTGGCGATCAGGGGGCGGGCAATTGAAGTGCCCAGCAAATATTCGCCTTCATACAAAGCATTGGCACGAAACATCGGAAATACGAAGTCGCGCACAAATTCTTCTCGCAGGTCGTCAATAAAAATATTTTCAGGGCGAATGCCCATTTTCAGTGCTTTGGCGCGGGCTGGTTCAACCTCTTCGCCTTGTCCGATATCAGCGGTGAAGGTCACGACTTCGCAGGCGTAAACATCTTGCAGCCACTTCAAAATGACTGAGGTGTCAAGGCCGCCGGAGTAGGCCAGCACAACTTTTTTAATTTTTGAGGACATGGTGAAAAAATAGTGGGGCAATCTCACGATTCTATGTGTTACTTGTTGCCAGGATTCAGCGGCTTAGGCTTTAATGACCTTGGATTCAACCTCAACAGACAAGCACGCTTGATGCCTGACACTCTGAAGCCAACCGCCACGCCTCACGAGGTGACACTGCGTTCAGACGCGCTGTTAATGCGTTTGCTTGAGGTCAGCCCTGACCCCATTTGCGTCACCGAGCTTGAGACTGGCCAGCTGGTGCTCATGAATGATGATTTTTGCCGCATCACTGGCTATGTGCTTGAAGAATTGGTTGGTCATACAGCCAGTGAGTTGGGCATTTGGCACGATACGGCTGAGGCTGTCCGATACCTGGCACGCCTGGTCAACAACAGCAGCATCCACGACTTTCCCACCACCTTTCGTACCAAGCAAGGCGGTATCGTGGCGGTGTTGATTTCGTCTTCTGTGTTTGAGCAAGATGGTTTGCGTTACACCTTGGCGGTGATCCGTGACATCACCCAGCGCGAGCGCAGCCGGCTGCAATACCAGGCCATTCTTAGCAATGCCATGGTGGGCATTGCTTTTGCACGCGACAAAATTTTTCAGCACACCAACTCACGCTATGAGCAGATGTTTGGCTGGCCACCGGGGGCTTTGGTTGGCCGCCCGGTGTCGGTGGTGTGGCCTTCGTTCGAGGCGCACGCTGCGATGCGCAAAGAGGTGTCCCCCATGCTGGCTGCGGGGCAGTCGATTGACATTGAGCGCGAATTGGCGCGGCGTGATGGCAGCACTTTTTGGGGGCGTATGCGAGCGCAGGCGGTTGACCCTCGTAATCCCACACGCAGCGGTACGGTTTGGATTGTGGAAGACGTTACCGAACGTCGGCGCAGTGAGCAAGCCCTGGCTGCCGCCAAAGAGCAAGCTGAAGCGGCCAATCGGGCGAAAAGTGCTTTTTTGGCCAACACCAGCCACGAAATTCGCACGCCGCTGAATGGTCTTTTGGGTCTCGTGCGCCTGGCGCTTTCACCCAAGCCCCATGAAAACACGCTAGAGCGCCAAAAGCAGTACCTCGAGCGCATTCAGGACAGTGCCCAGGCGCTGGCGGGTGTCATCTCTGACATCCTCGACTTATCAAAAATTGAGGCCGGTCGCCTCACGCTTGATCAGGTGGCCTTTGATTTACACGTTTTGCTAGAGAATTTGCGCGGTGCTTATGCTGAGCTTGCGCGAGAAAAGGGCCTCAGCTTTCGTTTTTATATTGCGCCTGATGTGCCGGTGTGGGTGCGAGGCGACCCTGTCAGGGTGCGCCAAATTTTGAGCAACTACCTCAGCAACGCCCTCAAATTTACGCAGTTGGGGCAAATCAAAGTCAATGTCACTTGCGTGCCGCATCAGCGCCTGCGCATTGATGTGTTTGATACCGGACCGGGTATTTCTGATGAGCTCATGCCGCGCCTTTTCACGCCCTTTTCACAGGCCGACTCGTCGACGACCCGCCAATTTGGCGGCACGGGCTTGGGCTTGAGCATCTGCCGTGAACTGGCCGATCTGATGGGGGGGGCTGTGGGCGTTAAAAGCCGGCAAGGCGAGGGCAGCACTTTTTGGGTGGAGTTTCCGCTGCCTGCTACCACCAGCGTGCCCGAGCCTACCGGGTCACTCGATGCCGAGCTGGAGGTGCTGCGTTTTGCACGCGTGCTACTGGTGGAAGACAATCCTGTTAACACCTTGGTGGCCGAGGCTACTTTGCAGCAATGGGGGGTGGTGGTGTCTGTGGCGGTGCACGGTGCTCATGCCGTTGATATTGTGGAGCACGAACAAGGGGCCTTTGATGTGGTCTTGATGGACATGCAGATGCCCGTTATGGGTGGCCTGGATGCCACCTGCGCTATCCGGCAGCGCTTCGATGCCGATATGCTACCAATCATTGCGTTGACAGCGGATGTGTTGGTTTCCGAGCGAGAAGCCGCTTTGCGCCACGGCATGAACGACTTTTTGTCTAAGCCCATTGACGTCGATCAGTTGGCTCGCGTTTTGGCCAAATGGATTCGTCGTGCGCGAAGCGCCAAGGCATCGCTTCCATTCACCCCGCAGGCTTTGCCCGCCCCCTCAAAAGGGTAGATATCTACCCATCGGAACTGAAGATGCTGTGTCGTCAAAGGGAGTGAACGGTGATCTGCGTTTTTAGCAGTACCGGCACCACCTCGCAAGAGTTTTGGCCATCGGTCAGCCAAATGTGACCATCTTGAACCGTGACCTGTAGATTCATGCTGCGTTGGCATAAGACGGTCAACGCTTGGCTTTCGTGGCTGGGAATTTCCCAAACCTGGAGGTTTCGCAACCGGCTAACCTTGTTACACACGCCTTTCCACCAGATGGGGGAGCTTGCAGTGTGGGTGTAGACGCTCACTCGCTCAGCCCGACCGCTGGCTTTGGTCATGCGTCGCTCATCGGGCTGGCCCAGGTCGATCCAGTGCAGGACTTGGCCTGTCAGATCTTTCTCCCAAAGGTCGGGCTCATCGGTGTCCCAAAGGCCCTTGGCCAAGGCCAGCGGTGTGTGGGCATGACTTGTCGCCACATTCAGGGCCAGCACCAGCAGCCGTACCATGACCCGCTCATCAGTTTCAGAAGGGTGCTGTGCAACAGTCACACCATGGTCAAGATAGACATGTCGGTCCATGTCAGCGATTTGCAATTGGGCCTTGCGAATGGTGGCGTTGAGTGCCATGGAAAATCCTTCGTGCAAACAAACGGCGCGGGTCATATACCCGTCGGAACTGAACATGCTGGGTCGATGGGTCGTTTTGAGAATGGAGATGCAAGGCGTAAAGCACAGCGATACCA
>JANMEO010000190.1:0-11073 GCA_031376995.1 Burkholderiales bacterium | reverse complement strand
TGGAGCGGCGCCCTCGCGTCGGGTTATGCCATTCAAATCAAATTCCAGTCGGGTGGCGTCGGTGGTCAGTGCTTCAATGCCGATGCTTTTGTTTGTGACATTTGAGATTGTTGCTGAACCACTTTGGTACGTTGCAATCGTAGTTTGAAGGGTGTTGTTGGTATCAACAATCCTGAAACCAGTCACGCTTTGTGCCGCGACCCAGATTGGCGCGCACAGCAGTGCACCCAAAGGCACTTTTGCATAATTATTTTTAAAATTCATTGTATTACTCCACATCAAAAATTAGACAATGGCAGGCTCAAAGCATGGGGCTGTTGCGTGATGCTTCGCCAACTGCGAGCAGCCTTCAAAAAATCAAATGAGTCGATGTTGGCCATTCTGTAGCCGAAAAATTTTGCTGTCTGCATGAGCCTGGTCACAACAGTAAGTAATTGTTAAAAGACGCATGATGCTTCCCCCCATAGACACTGCCTGGCTTCACACAGGTTGGAAGAAGGACTCAGACATCCATCCCCATGAAAGATACGACAGAATGGTTTGAGATGCCCCCGACAAGTACGCGCCGGCGTGTTTATTTGACGATATCAGCCTGAACAGTCACCATGGCGCAAAGGCTTCGCGTCCTCAAGCCTGATATCGAAATCGGTCACCTTGATCACCGTCGACCTCAAAGCATCCGCGCCCAGTCACTAGCGATTTTCATCGTTTTGGTGATCAACTGGATCATGCCGATGCGTGTGAATGCCAAACTTTGAGATGAGTAGCCCAGCCGACTTTGCGAGCAACTGCTCTGCCTTGATCCACAAACCCGACAGGCCAAGGAGGCTCGAGGCTTGAGCAACCTGACTGAAATGGGTGGCCTACAAAAACCCTTCTTAGCTGCGATCGATATCCCTGCGCCGACAGCAGCTAAGCTTACTGCCTCCCCCGTTGGCATCTGCGATTTTTGATGAACGAAGAGATTTTAAGGCCTTCAGGTCTTCGGGGCGTCAAGGCCTGTACCCACCAATTTGACCCAGTTTTGATCTTCGTGCAGATTATGTGAGTCGGCCACGGCTTGTTCAAAATCTCTTTGAAGTTGTTCAGCATCGCGCAAGTGGTGAAAACCCAAACCCTGAGCCAAATCGTGCGCTGAAATTTGTTTGCCAATGTTGAGCTTGCGTTGAATCATGTGCTCGTCCCACGGAGCGTACATCAAAGTGGTGAACAACAAATCCGCACTGAGCGCAGTCGGGCCACGCATCCAAGTGTGGCGGCCTACGGCATAGCTGCCAGTTCGCCACCGGTGTAACAGGCGTCGGCGGGTAGCCCTGATTGCGGGGTCTTCGCGGTAGCCGTGATGAAATTGGTGCAACACAGACCGGTCTGCCCGCAATCCTGCAAAACCCATGCGTTTATCGTCAGCCAAAATGTATGACTCACTGGTTAAACCATAGAAGTTCGCATCTTCAGCCACTTTGAGAACACCTCGTAAATTGTGCGAGGCAATGTACTCCGTGACGTTCAGTGCCAACTTCCAGCCGCAAAGGTGCCACTCGATTTGCATGACTTCAAAGTCGGCATCGTTGGCATCAAAATTGACGTTTTGAGACCGAACAATGCGCCAGTGAGGCGCCATGTCACGAATGATGTCCAGTGAGTTGTCGGTGGATGCATAGTCAATCATGGTGACCGTGTCAAACAACGGGGCATGGTGCCGAATCCAGGGCGGCAACAGCAGGGCCTCATTTTTGATATGACAGATGAGGTTCAGCATTCTTGAATCTCTAGCTCAGGCAAATAGCGCACATACGCATCACTGCGACCTTTTTCGCCTCTGATTTTGGAAATTTTTTCTTTCAGTTCAGCAAAAAAATTCCAAGCGCCGATGACAAAAATAGTCCCCATAGGCAGCTCGGCCACTGCAGGCGTGGCTTTGACGCGCACCTTGGATCCAGGCATAAAGCGGCCAATTTTCAGAGGGGCCTCATCAACCATGTGCTCAGGAAATACGCCTGCGTAGTTGAAAAACGTGACCGATTTGGCAGCCACACCCACCCCCACCACTGTGCGATTTTGAGCTTGCCACTGCAACATGTGTTTGCGATAAGTGTTAACCCGCTGCTCGGCCAGCGTGCTGAACTGCTGGAAGACCCGCCCTTGAAGAAGGCCTTGTTGTACTTCGTACGCCAGCCGCTGCTTAACGCTAATGTCCACCTGGCTGTGGGCAGGTTTTTTAAGGGTGAAGCGAAAGCTCGTGCCATGAATCTCTGGAAAACTCAAGTGGCACAACACCAAGCCTGAGCGCTTTGCAAGCGCCTGCATGGAGTGAGCGCTGAAAAACGAATAATGTTCATGGTAGATGGTGTCAAACTCTCCATTGAACAACATGTTGGCTTGCGAGGTTTGAATGTGAATCTCGCCATCTTCGTTCAATACCTTGGCAGCCGCACTGAGCAAATCTAAGGGGTCGGGCGTGTGCGCACAAACATTTTGACCAATGATCAAGTCATAGGTTGGCGCATGCTGAGCCACATAAGCCTGGTTGAAAAAATTGGCATCCGCATTCAACCCCTTGGCATGGGCCATCGCCACAATGTTGGCGGCTGGGTCTACGCCTTTGAGCTTGGCAAAGCCGTGGGCTCGCAGTGACTCTAAAAAACTGCCGTCGTTGCAGGCTATTTCCAAAATGCTGGATTCAGCCCTGAATTGCAGCCGCAGTTGTGCTGCATACGAATCAAAGTAGCGCTTGAGCGAGGCACTGGTGCCGCTGGCATAGTGATAATCAGCAAATAATACCTCAGGATTAATGAAAACACCTTGCTGCGCGTGCCCGCATTGCAAGCAGCCACACAAACGCAACGACTCGGTGAATTTGAGCTGGCCTGTTTCTGAAAAGTCATTGGCGTGAGGTTGCACCCCCAGGTCAATCAAGGGTCGCAAGTCTTTCGAGCCGCAGGCCAGGCAGGCCTCAGGCGTGGACGAGATGTCGCTCATGTTGGCTCCGGTAATGTGTGGCGAGCTCCGCAATCAAGCTGGCCATGGGCGTGCTCAGCGTCTGCCCCAGCGCTTTGCAAATCTTGCTCGAGTTGACGGTGAACGTATAGGTGCCTGTGCCCGGCAGCTCAATGACCTGCGCATTGAGCTGGTTTGCCACCGCCTCGCCAAATTCGCCTATGCTCATGCTGTATGAGGCCAAGTTGTAAAAGCCACTGGGCGGTACAACCACCAGCATTCGCTCGATGGTGCTGAGCAAGTCATTCATGGCCAAGACTGACCGCTTAGCCAAGGTATTCGACACTTTCACCTGGCCAGTTTCAATGGCGCTCTTGACCATTGAGTTCAGCAACAACTCGTCACGTTGTCTTGGCGAGGTGCCACAGACCGTGCCAAAGCGCAGACCGCAAAAATTGCTGCCAAGGGTCGAGATCAGCTTGTCAAAAGCGTACTTCGACAAGTCATAGGCATTTTGATATTGAAAACCAATCGTCTCTTCGGTGGTGTTGTTATCGGTGACCTCGTTCCCCGAGTAAAGAGAGGCAGAGCTGGCGTAAATCAAACGCTGAGCTGGTTGAAGGTTGTCTACTAAGCGAAGCAAACCAGAGACGTTGTTTTCGAAAGCTTGTGCAGGTTCTTCTACCGCCATCCGCACGCTAGAATGGCCAGCCAGCCAAATCACTGTATGAAAAGGTGCGAGATCGATTCCGCTCAGGTCTCGGTAGTCATGGGGTCTAATCAGGCCACCTTGTGGTGCGCGGTAGTCCAGGCCTGTCACAGCGTAGCCTGCCTGTGACAAATGGCTCAAGAGTCTGGTGCCAATATAGCCCAGGGCGCCAATAAGCAGCACTTCACGTTGACTCATTACATTCCTCACGTCAATAAACGGTGTCTGCAATGAAACTGCAGGACCTTTAGACGGAGTGTGTCGAGCTGGGCGACCCTGGAATCGAGCGATAAAACCGTGTTTCAAGCGGCTATTCGTGCACAGCCCAGGCGCAGCTCAACCAAATCTTGGGCAATTCACAACTACTCCAACGACACAGAGTTTTCAGGTTGGATGGGTTCATACCCCTCGGAACTGAAGATGCCTTGTTGCTACGTCATTTTGAAAACGTCTATACGGCGTTGACGCTCTTTGTGCGCGATCAGATAGCTGGCCAACACCACCCCCAAGGCCACCACCACCACGGTCACTGTGGCCACCGCATTAACGGTGGGGTTGAGCCCCAAGCGTGCACGCGAAAAAATCACCAGCGGCAAAGTGGTTGAACCAGGGCCTGACAAAAATGACGACAGCACCACATCATCGAGCGATAAGGTGAAGGTCAGCAGCCACGCCGACAACACCGCCTGATTGATCATGGGCAGAGTGACGAGGTAGAACACTTGCCAAGGCTTGGCGCCCAAGTCCATCGCGGCCTCTTCGAGTTGGGCGGGAAGCTCTTGCAAACGGGCCTGGATCAGTACGGTTGCGTACGCCATGCCCAGCAACACGTGCCCCAACCAGATGGTGATCCAGCCACGCTCTGGAAACCCAAAGGCTTGTTGGCATGACACTAACATCAACAACAATGACAAACCCACAATCACTTCAGGCATGACCAGGGGCGCGTTGACCATCCCGGCAAAGAGAGGGCGGCCGGTGAACCGTTGGTACTTGACCAGGGCAAACGCCGCCAAGGTGCCCAAAATCACCGACAGTGTGGCCGTGAAAATCCCAATTTTTAGCGACAACATCAACCCGTGAATGATCTCCTCATCGGTGACTAGAGCGGCATACCATTTCAAAGTAAAGCCGCGCCACACGTTGGGCAAGGACGAGTCATTGAATGAAAACAGCACCAAAGTCACAATGGGCAGGTACAAAAATCCCAAGCCTGCCGCTAACCAGACGAAGCCAAAGCGGCGGTTGAAGCGGCGGCTGAACAAGGCGTTGCGACTCATGAATGGGCGGGCGCAGACTGCGCTTGGTATTTGCTGAACAGGGCAAGGGGAACGAGGATCAGCAGCACCATCACTACCGCCAGGGTTGATGCCAACGGCCAGTCGTTGTTGCTGAAAAACTCATCCCACAAAACCCGACCGATCATGATCGTCTCTGGACCGCCCAATAACTCGGGGATCACATATTCGCCTACGCAGGGGATGAACACCAGCATGGCCCCAGCCATCATGCCCGCTCGAGACAAAGGCACGGTGATCTTCCAGAAGGCAACCCAGGGTGTTGC
This sequence comes from Burkholderiales bacterium, assembly GCA_031376995.1. Lineage (GTDB taxonomy): Bacteria > Pseudomonadota > Gammaproteobacteria > Burkholderiales > Burkholderiaceae_C > CANHBY01. The sequence goes on along the minus strand of JANMEO010000190.1, from coordinate 5,863 downwards.
ACCCAGGTCGGTCGCTGCTTCGATCAGCCGCAAATCCATTTTGGAGAGCGTGGCGTAAAGCGGTAAAACCATGAAGGGCAGGTAGGTGTAGCTCATGCCCAAAATCAAAGAAAAAGGTGAGTTCAGAAGCTGCCCGGGCGCAGCGATCCAGCCCAAGGCATGCAGCAGATGGTCGAGTTGAGATCGTGTCACCACCTGATGAACCCAGCCCCCCTCACTCAACAAACCCTTCCAAGCATATACACGCAGCAAAAAAGAAGTCCAAAAAGGCAGCATCACCATCATCAGCAGCAGAGTTTGCCAAGCCTGTTGAGCACGTGCCATGAAGTAAGCAAAGGGATAACCCACCAGCAAGCAAATGGCGGTGGTGTAGGCGGCGTACTTCAAGCTGGACAAGTAGGTATCGAGGTAGAGTGTGTCGCGAGCCACAGTGAGATAGTTGTCAAGTTTGATCGACAGTGCAGGCAGGCCGTCTTGGATGGTGAGCAAATCTGAGATCTTCACGCCGTCAGTCTCGGAGACGCTGATTTTCAAGACCATCAAAAACGGCACCATGAAAAACAGCAGCAGCCATACCGCCGGAATGCCGATCACAACCTTACGTCCCCAGCGGCGCTTAGAACAAGCCAAAACTGCGCTCATGAGGTCAGAACCATCGGGGCTGTCGGCGACCACTGAGCCCAAGCTCGATCGCCGGGCTGCATGGCATTTGCTAGCTGGCGATCTGTATTGCTGGTGCTGATTTTCAGGCTTTGGCCACTGGCCAAAGCCAGGCGATAAACCGTGAAGCTGCCACAGTACGCACGTTCGGTGAGGGTACCTTGAACACAATTGTGCCCACTGGGGACGCCGTCCAGGTCGTGGGGAGGCTCAAGGCTGAGGCGGATTTTTTCGGGTCGCAAGGCCACGGTCAGGGGCATATCGGGTGTGCCTGTGACCCTCTGAGCCAGGTAGTGTCGGCAGTCTGCACCGTCGATCACGGCGTGTGTGGTTTCGCTGAGCGTGAGTCGGCCATCGAGCAAATTAACGTTGCCAATAAAGTCAGCACAAAGCGGCTGTGGGGGGTTTCATAAACTTCGCTGGGAGGCCCCACCTGCAGCAAGCGCCCCTCACTCATGACGCCGATTCGAGTCGCCATGGTCATGGCTTCTTCTTGATCATGCGTCACCATGACACAGGTGACACCGACCTCGTGCAAGATATTCAAAAGTTCAGTTTGAGTTTGTTCTCGCAGTTTTTTATCGAGCGCCCCTAAGGGTTCGTCCAGCAGCAAAAGCTGAGGTTTTTTTGCCAAACTGCGCGCCAAGGCGACCCGCTGTTGCTGGCCACCCGAAAGTTGATGAGGCTTGCGTTTAGCATAAGCGCTGAGTTGCACCAGCGTGAGCATGGCCTCAACTTGTGCTTTGACTTGCGGCGTCGGCAAGCCATCGCGGCGCAAGCCAAAGGCGATGTTGTCCCAGACACTGAGGTGGGGAAACAAGGCATACGATTGGAACATCATGTTCAACGGTCTGGCGTAGGGGGGCAGATCAGCAAGATCTTGCCCGTTCAGAATAATGCGCCCGGAGGTGGGCGTCTCGAAGCCCGCAAGCATCCGCAGCAGGGTGGTTTTGCCGCATCCTGAAGAGCCCAAAAGGGCAAAAATCTCGCCTTGACTGATCGATAAATTGAGTGGGTTGACGGCTGTATGCTCGCCGTAGGTTTTTGCCAAATTGCACAGTTGTAAAAAATCAGGGCGCAAAGTTGAAGGGCGTGCAGGGGCACGGGTCATGAGAAAAATCCTCTCATCGAAATGGTGGGGTCAAACAGTCGAAACTGTAACTCGTGCAGCGTGGCCCCAAGCGCTGGACCGGTGGCAAGCCAGCCTCAAATTCACAAGCAGCCGCGCTGTCGCAATTCTGAGTAGCTCAGGTCGAGACATTTCTCGATCAAGCCCACCATCTCATCAATCTGAGCGGGGGTTATGATCAGCGGCGGCGCAACGATCATGCGGTCGCCCACCGCCCGCATGATCAGGCCCTGTGCAAAGCAGTGCGCGCGGCAGATCATGCCAACTTCTAGGCTGCTATCGAACAGCGTCATGGGGCTCTTGCTTCGCACCAATTGCAAAGCACCCATGAGGCCGCAGGTTTGGCTGCTGCCCACAAGAGGGTGCTGGGCTAAGCTTTGGTACTTTTGTGCCAAGTAGGGCCCAGTTTGGGAATGTACTTGCTCAACGAGCTTCAGTTCTTGTATCAAACGGATATTAGCCAGGGCCACAGCACAAGCCACAGGGTGGCCGCTGTAGGTGAAGCCATGGGTGAACTCGCCGCCCAAATCGATCAACGTTTGGGCCACCCGGCTGCCCACCAGCACGCCCCCCAGGGGGATGTACCCTGAGGTCACCCCCTTGGCAAAGTTGATCAGGTCAGGCTCGAAGCCCCAGGTTTGGCAGCCCCACCATTGCCCCGTGCGTCCAAATCCACAGATGACCTCGTCTGAAATGAGCAAAATATCGTTCTGGCGGCAAATGCGCTGAATTTCAGGCCAGTAACTGTCGGGGGGTACGATCACGCCGCCCGCCCCCTGTACGGGTTCGCCAATGAATGCGGCCACTTTCTTGACACCCAGGGCTTGAATTTTGGCTTCGAGCCATTGGGCCGCACGGAGGCCAAATTCGTGGGGGCTTTCGTGGGGATAGGCCAGCTCGAAGGCAAAAGGTTGTTCAATATGAACAATGTTTGGGATCGGTAAACCGCCCTGAGCATGCATGCCCGACATGCCGCCCAAAGAGGCCGCTGCCATGGTTGAGCCGTGGTAGCTATTTTTACGGCCAATGATCACGCGGCGTTCAGGCTGCCCTTGCAGATCCCAAAAGCGCCGCACCATGCGCACGATGGTGTCGTTGCCCTCAGACCCTGAACCGGTAAAAAAAACATGCTGGAACTCAGGTGGGGCCACCTGGGCCAGCAACTCAGCCAACTCGATGGCCCTGGGTGTGGCGGTTTGAAAAAAACTGTTATAGAACGGCAGTGTTTGAAGTTGTCGAGTGGCGGCTTCAATCAGTGCTGCTTGCCCATAGCCCACATTCACACACCACAGCCCTGACATGGCATCCAAAATGCGGTTGCCATCCGTGTCCCAGATGTAGATGTTGTCTCCCCGCTCGATCACCCGCGAACCCTTGCTGGCCAGGGTTTTAAAATCGGTGAAGGGATGCAAAAAATGTGCCGCGTCTGCTTGTTGCCATTCACGGGTGCTGCGGGGGAGGGTGGTCAAGGGCGCTCCTAGAAAGATCGAAACATCACATCAGCTTGGGTTTCACACGTGAAGCAGCAGGTGCTCGCGCTCCCAAGGAGAGATGACTTTCATGAACTCCTCGTGCTCGGTTTTTTTGATCTCAGAATAAACCGTGATGAATGAGTGACCCAAAACCTCGTGCAAATCTTTTTCGTGGGCCAACAGATCAAGGGCATCACTCAACGAGCGTGGCAACTGATAGGGCGACAAATAGGCATCGCCCGTGCACTCTGCACTGGGTGCGATCTTGTTTTTGATGCCCAAATAGCCGCAGGCCAAGGTTGTTGCCAAGGCAACATATGGATTGGCGTCGGCGCCAATTACTCGATTTTCAATGCGACGGGCCGAGGGTGTCGCCAAGGGAGAGCGGATGCCCACAGTGCGGTTGTCTGTGCCCCATTGAATGTTGATGGGGGCAGCTGTTGAGCGCACCAGTCGTCGGTAAGAGTTAACGTAAGGTGCGAACAGCGCCATCGCTGCAGGAATGTAGCGCTGCAGGCCACCGATGTACCAGTAGAACGCTTGGCTGGGGCTGCCATCCTCGTTGCTGAAAATGTTTTGGCCTGTCACTTGGTTGATCACACTCTGGTGCACATGCATGGCACTGCCAGGCTCGTGAGCCATGGGCTTGGCCATGAACGTGGCATACATCTCATGCCGCAAGGCCGCTTCGCGAATGGTGCGTTTGAAAAAAAACACCTCATCCGCTAGACCCAGTGGGTGGGCATGAAAAAAATTGATCTCCATTTGCCCAGCACCCACCTCATGAATCAAGGTGTCGACATTGAGCTTCATTTTTTGACAATACTCGTAGATGTCTTCAAACAAGGGATCAAACTCATTCACCGCATCGATTGAATACGCTTGGCGCGAGGTCTCTGCGCGCCCGCTTCTGCCTTTGGGTGGACGTAATGGGGTATTCGGGTCGGCATTTCGTTCAATCAAATAAAACTCTAACTCTGGTGCAATGACAGGAGCCCAGCCTTGTGCGGCATAGAGGTCGCAAACGCGGCGCAGCACCGACCTCGGTGCGTAGGGGATCAACACCCCATGGCGGTCAAAACAGTCATGAATCACTTGGGCTGTGGGGTCAATGGCCCAAGGCACAATGCGCACCGAAGAGGGATCAGGCCTCAAGTGCATGTCGCGGTCAGTGGCGTGTATCACGTCATAGTAGGGGCCCGCTTCAGGAAACTCACCCGTGACACCAATCGCCACAATGGCTTCTGGCAGGCGCATGCCCCGATCTTCGGTTAATTTTTCGCGCGGCAAAATTTTGCCGCGAGCCACGCCGGTCAAGTCTGGCACCAGGCACTCGACCTCGGTCACATGGTGCGCATTGAACCAGTTTTCGAGATCGCTAAAATTGAAGTTGCTGCTGTCAACCATGGTCTGGCCAAGTGAGTCGGGTTCAATCGATGAAATAGGCACGATGACCCCGCCTGCAACGCACTTTCAGGCGGCGACAGCGGGGCGCTCGGGCATGGCTGACTTGCTTTGACGGTAGTGCAGGCAGGCCTGGCCAAAGGCCTTAAATAATCGCTCAGACACCTCGTTGTTTTGGGCCTGCCACTCAGGATGCCACTGAACGCTTAAGTTGAATCCACGTGACTGTGGCCAAGAAAAAGCCTCAACAAGACCGTCGGGGCTGGTGGCTTCGACACGCAGGCCAGGCGCCAATCGGTCAATGCCTTGGCCATGCAGTGAATTGACATCAAACTCAGGCTGCTCAATGTGCTGTGAAAGCAAGCCCCCCGGGGCCACAAGCACAGCGTGCGCTGGGAGGTATTGCTCGGCGAGGGTGTCTCCGTGCCCACGATGATCTCTGTGCTGGGGAAGTTCGTGAACCGCTTGGTGCAGGCTGCCACCGAGCGCCACATTGACTTCTTGAAACCCACGGCAAATGGCGAATAAAGGAATACCGCGACGCAAGACCTGGGGAATGAGTGACAAAGTGAACGCATCACGATGGGGGTCAAGCGGTAGCGTGGTGTCTAGCACTGATTGGTCAAAATGCCGCGGGTGAACGTTAGACGGCGAGCCGGGCAGCAGCACGCCATCACACAAGTCCAGCAGTTGAGTCAGTTCATGGGGGTCGCGCTCACCCGCTGGCAAAATCAAGGGCCGTCCTCCTGCTAACCGAGCAAATGCCAAATACTTGTCGCCAGCGACATGAAACGGATGCCCACCTAGCTCGCGAACACAGGCAGGAATCAAAACCCAAGGCCGAACAGGTTCTAAGGGGGGAGGGGCAAGTTGGGCGCAGCACATAAATGTTTATGAAAGCTTACCGAGAGTCTATGCCTTGAAGCTGTCAATCAACAAGCTGTTGCTGCAGGGTTGGTGTTTTACACACACAGTTTTGGCCTTAGATGACGCCGCCCAGCAGTCGGTGTCATGCAACTGCTGGATTTTGAAGCAAGCGGGTCGCCTCAAAATCGCAACTTCAGACAACCTGATCTCTACTCCAGGCGCGGTTCACGTGTGTAGTAGCTAAACCCTTATGAATCAAGGCGTAGCGCAGAGATATCAAAATTCTTCTGTGTACTGAGATCAAACAGGTCCAGATTTTGCGAAGATACCA
>JANMEO010000165.1:0-24626 GCA_031376995.1 Burkholderiales bacterium | reverse complement strand
CACATGAAGAAGCCGATCGTTGGCTTTATCGCTGGTGTGACTGCGCCTGCAGGCAAGCGCATGGGGCATGCTGGCGCCTTGATTTCAGGCGGTGCTGACACAGCCGATGCCAAACTCGCTGTGATGGAAGATTGCGGCTTTACAGTTACACGCAACCCTTCTGAGATGGCCAAACTGCTCAAAGCCTTGATTTGATCGCTTTCGTGGGCCACACAAAAAACAAAGCCGCTTTTTAGCGGCTTTGTTTTTTGTGTGGCCCTGAAGTCTCAACTTGGCCTCTTTACCTGAGACGAGGTACTATACCCATCTTCAGGTCAAATGGGTATACGTTGAGCAAGCAAGGCTTACCAATCAGGCTCCCGTATGCGCATACTTGGTATTGACCCCGGTTTGCGGACCACAGGATTTGGTGTTGTGGATTCAGATGGTTCGTGTTTGCAATATGTTGCCAGTGGCACCATTCGCACTGATGCCGTGGCTCAGGGGCAGTTGCCTGCGCGACTGAAGATTATTTTTGACGGCATCGCTGAGATCATTGGTCGTTATCGGCCGAGCTGCGCTGTGACTGAGATTGTGTTTGTGAACGTCAACCCCCAATCAACGTTGTTGCTGGGCCAGGCCCGGGGGGCGGCGGTGACGGCCTTGATGGTCTGTGATCTGGCCGTCGCAGAGTACACCGCCCTGCAAATGAAGAAGGCCGTTGTTGGCCATGGCAAGGCGGCCAAACAGCAGGTCCAGCACATGGTGCAGCGTTTGCTATGCTTGCCGCGCTTGCCTGGCACCGATGCAGCTGATGCTTTGGGTCTGGCCATCTGCCATGCACATGCAGCGAGGTCTTTGCAGCTACTCGCCCCCCAGTCCAATCGCCGATCGCATGCTCAGAGCAAGGGGGGGCGCCTGTATTAGGGCCTATTTGCCGAGCGGCGCCAGCCTCCAACGGTCTCTTGAGGGGTGTCCGTACCCGTGATCTGATGTCAAAGAAGGATAGGTGCGATCAAAACCCCGAAGTAGGGGGTGGCCAACCTGGTTGTAGCAGCTTAATCTCCCAGGATGGTTTGAACAAAGACAGGGTGGGAGCTCGCGGTCGTATGTTTTTAAGAAATTCCGGGATTTTTAATCGCAACGCTGCGTCTAATAGGCTGCCCCCTTCGGGCCGCGCTGCCTCATCCCAGCAACCAGATGGGGCAGCAGTCGCTCCCAGCATCGGATCAGCAACTGAAAATGGGATAGCCGCTGACCTGGCTAGGGCCGATGCCCGCCTCACTTCTGCCAGTTCTTTCCACCATTCAACGCCATCGGGGGCGGGCGCATTGATGGCCGATTTGCAGAGACAGGCGCAACCGCACGCTGCAGCAGCCAGATTTCCTGGGCAAGAGCTAGCGACCGAGTCACAAGTCACTCAGCAGCCGTTACAGACGTCTTCATTAGAAGACAATTTAAGCAGGTCAGCTGAGAGGGTTCAATTTCTTCAACGGACTTCTTCTAGAAGGCCTCCAGACCGCAGAAACCTGTCGTCAGCTAGGAGCTCGGGCTGCGAAGTGGCACAACAGCCAGCGATGCGCACGCAAGTCTCGCGCCCTGCATCAATGGCCCCATCTCAAGTTGATGAGACACGCAGTCAAGGGGGGCAGTCTTTAGTCGGTCAACATCAACCCGAAAATCTCTCGCAGCCGCAGCCGCAGCCGCAGCCGCAGCATGCCAATGCCGCCAATCTTGAAAAGATATGTCGGCCGATCTCGGGGTTGACTGATCCAGTGGCCAGTGTCGTTCTTTTGGCTATACAGAAAGATCGTGCCAAAAAGATACATGGCTACGATAATCTTCAACGATCAATTTACAAGCTGGCGCGTGATATCCAAGGGCGGTCACTCAGTGCAGCCCAAAAAAATGTACTTGAAAGAGTCACTCAGGTGCGCAGCGAGTTAAAGAATATGCTTCCTTTGGGGCGGGTGAACGTTCCTATCGACGGACAATCGATCGACTCCATACTTGGTTCGGTGAGGCATCAGGCCGCTAAGCGAGTTCGTTTTCGTGACCAGAGTTTTCATGGAGGCAGCGACCATGTTTATGCCAGGGCGGCAGCGATTACCGCTTATGCAGGCTGTGGCTCGTGTGGGGATTTTGCCAATCTGGCCATGGTCTTGCTTGCCCGTGATTTGAAGGCGGGGGAGCGTTTGATTAAACAGTCGGCGGGCAGCGGTTTTGATCATGCCTGGGTTCGCTTTGAAGGCGTCGAACCTCAAGGCGTTCGATCAGGCGCTAAGCCTTCAGTCATTCTGGATGCATGGGCTGATGGCCCTGTATTTTTGCCAGAGGATGGAACATGGACAAACAATGAGGCATCTGTTAAAGATAATTGGTTCATTGATTCATCGAACAGCCAGCAGGTCTATGAGACCTTTGAACACTACAGAAATTCGGCGATTGAGACGAAATTATTAGGGACGTATGGAGATGTATTTTTGTCGAGGTTGAAAAATAATGGTGACCCTGCGGTCATTGATGGTATTAATAGCTACCATCCAATGTCGGCGCTCAGTAATGATTTCTTTGAGAAATCCAGGGCTGCTATTGAAGATAATGATTTACAAGGCGATGAATCAGTAATGGGTATGGTTTTGGACATTGCCGAGAAACACAAGCAAAATTTGAATCTAGATCCTGAAACCATCGAATGTGATATTTTTGAGTCAGCCTACTCATTCAGAGAGCCTGAAAAGCGGTTTTTAGCTAATCATGTTCCAGTTGATCTTGGCCTCGTCCCTTCAGTCTCCCAACGCCCTGAAGAGGCATCGCAAGCAACCATCCCCACCACCACCACCCTCACCACTGTCAGCCGCAGATTGTCGTTGAACTAGGGGCTGTGATCGCCTGTTCACAACCTTTCGCCAAGCTCAGATTTGGCTATAGAAATGTAGGGCCCCCCTCCAGAGCCAGTCTCCAGCGTTATCGGTGAATAAACGCAGGTTTGCGCTTGTTCAGAAACGCACTCATTCCTTCTTTTTGATCGTCTGTAGCGAAGAGCGAGTGAAACAGTCGGCGCTCGAAATGCAGGCCTTCATTGAGCGAGCCTTCGAAGGCGTGGTTGATGCATTCTTTGGCCATCATGACACTGGGCGCACTGTAGTCGCAGATGGTTTGTGCTGCAGCCAGGGCTGTGGTGATCAGCTCTGCCGCCGGCACCACTCGAGATACCAAGCCGGATCGCTCAGCCTCAGCCGCATCCATCATGCGCCCGGTCAGGATCAAATCCATGGCCTTGGCCTTGCCAATAGCACGAGGCAGACGTTGGGTGCCGCCAGCACCAGGGATGATCCCAAGTTTGATTTCGGGTTGACCGAATTTGGCGGTGTCTGCGGCAATCAATAGGTCGCACATCATGGCCAATTCACAACCCCCGCCCAGGCAGAAACCAGCAACCGCGGCAATCACGGGTTTGCGAACACTGCGAATGCTTTCCCAGTTGCGACTGATAAAGTTGCTTTTGTAGGCATCCATGTAGCTCAGGGCCGCCATGACAGCGATGTCCGCCCCCGCAGCAAAGGCTTTCTCGTTGCCGGTGAGCACGATACAGCCGATTTGGGGGTTGGCATCCATCGCAGCTATCGCATGTCCCAATTCATCCATCAGGGCATCATTCAGCGCATTGAGCTGTTGTGGCCGGTTGAGTTGGATAAGTCCAGTGAACAAGGCCTCGGGTGGGGCGTTGGCGGGGGCATGGGGGGTGGTGATGATGAGTTGGTACATGGGGATGGGGCTCCTGGTGGTCACTTGGAGTGATCAGCTTACTGGACTTGGCCCGCTTGTGGGGCCTCAGAAATCAGCAGGTCAACATAGGTGCTGTCGTCGAGCGCAATGCGAATGCGCACCGGCAAGTATTGCATTGAGGGGGCAATCCAAATCTCAGCCTTGAGGTCATTGTTTCGCGCCTGCGCACGCCTGGGCTTGAGTTGGAAGGCTTCCATGGCACCTATGGCGGTGTCAATGACCTCGGGTCGCATCACTTCATAAACCCAGCGACTGACGTGGCTGGGTAGCGCCAGGGGAATCGTGATTTGGTGGCCTGAGTGCAGCAGCTCGGGCTGACTTTGAAACAGGTAGGTCAGCTGCACAAACTGGCTGGCAGTATCCTGTATCCCTGCCAGGGTGGCAGCGCGTCGCCCGTTGGCCAGGGTCACCCCATCAGGTTCAAATAGCATCTTCATCCGGCGCGGCGTTTGAAACAGCATGTGGGTCTCTTGGTGGTAATGCTGGGGGGCCAACCCTTTGGCGGTGATCCAGCCCTCGCTGCGCATTTGGCGCGCAAAAAGCACGCCGCTGCGCACCTCCATGAAAACCTGGTAACGGTCCTTACTGCGCAGCCATTCAACTTGGGCAGTACCATGAAGCTCACCTCGAAAATAGCCACTCATGCGGTAGCGCAGGAGGGTTGAGGTGGGCCAGTCGAAGCTGGCTGAAGCCACGCCATCCACTGACGAGGCTGCATGTCCAGGTAAGGGTGCTGGCTCAAGTGTAGGGGTGGGTAACGGCTCAGTGGTGGGCTCAGGCTTAGGCTCAGTGTCTGCCAGGGCAAGCTCGGGATTGGGCTCAGTTTGGGGCTCAGGCGCCGAGGTCGACCAAGAAGGTGCGGCTGCGGCGTTGAGCGAGAGTTGGTGCGCAGGTGGGGGCGTTGTGGTGGGCTTGGATTTTGCTGGTGTGGGTGTCTGTGTGCCCACAGGGGGTGGGGCACTTATTTGCAGTGTCTGCAGGTAGACCACATTCATGCGTTCTGGCAAGGTGAGCTCATGGCTCAACTCGGCCATGCGTTGGCCCAAGCTCTGTCCTACGCAGGCGTGAAGGCCAAAGACCACTGCCGACAGACCGCTGAAGATCCTCAGGCGCTGAGCCATGCCTTGCGCAAGGAAGCTGCATTGCGGGGTGCTTGCGACAGAGGTTTAAGTACCAAGAGGCCTTGATGAGCCATCTCGCTTGAGACCCCTGAACCACTGATGCCCCCCCCTGGGGGTACTGTTAAAGGCAGCAACACCTGGTCTCGACACACCAGCAGGGTTGCGGGCTGGTCCAGGGGCAGCAAGCGGCTGATATCCTCCAGCCGCCTGAGGCGCCAGGCGTTCAAGGCCAGCAACTCATCGCCTGCGCACAGGCCTATGTGTTCGCCCAGGCCGCCGCGCATGACTTGGCTGACTTTGATTCCGGTGAGTGCACTTTCACTGGACTTCAGCCCCCAACGTTCGGCAAGGCTCGGGGGCAGAGCTTGCCAAGTTAAGCCGAAGGGCTTTATTAGTGCGCTCCAAGGCAAATCTTCAGTGCCATGCACCCAGTGTTGCAGTTCACTGCCAAGATCCCATCCAGCGATGTCACTGACAGCTCGCAGGATGTCTGACTCTGAAATGGTGCCCCCAGCGCTGCGAAGCCACAGCGCACGCATCACCTCATCGAGGCTGGCCGAACCTGAGGCACGCAAGCGCAGGTCAAGAGCCCAGGCCACCAAGGCCCCCTTCTTGTAATAGCTGACTGTGATGTTGGGGGTGTTTTCATCAGGACGGTAATATTTGATCCAAGCTTCAAAGCTCGACTGAGCCAAACTTTGCACCTGGCGCCCAGGCAAACTCAGCACACTACTGAGGTTTTTTGAAAGAAGCTTTAAGTACCGTGCTTCGTCAATGAGCCCACAGCGCACCAAAAACAAATCGTCGTAGTAAGACGTAAAGCCCTCAAAAAACCACAACAACTCGGTATAGTTTTCTTCGTCAAGTCGGTATTGACCGAAGTCGCACGGCCTGAGGCGCTTGACGTTCCAGGTGTGAAAGTATTCGTGACTGATCAGACTCAATAGCATGAGGTACGAATCCGTGACTTCAGCCTTGTCGCGCTGAGGCAAGTCGCTTCGACCACAGATCAAAGCGGTGCTGGCGCGGTGCTCTAGGCCCCCACAACCTGCGTCAACCGTGTTGAGTAAAAAGACGTAGCGAGTAAACGGAGGCCGTTTGTTGGTGTGCCAGAAGGCGATCTCGGTATTGCAAATTTGCTGGGTGTCGGCCAGCAGGCGGTGACTATCAAAGTCAGGCACTTCGCCGCTGATCACGAATTCATGGGGAACCCCGTGAGCGCTGAATTGTCCGCGCCAAAACTTGCCCATTTCAATGGGGTGGTCGATGAGCTCGTCATAGTCCGCGGCCTGGTAGGTGCCTTGCCCGCGGTGATCAACTTTGAGGGCTGGCAGGGCCGTGGCGACCTCCCAGCCAGCCGGCAGATTGCTCAGTAGCAGCTGGTGGGGTTCAGTGTGCTGACCTTCGACACGCAGACACAGGCTGGTGCCATTGAAAAAACCTCGTTGAGCATCTAAAAACGCAGCACGCACAGAGCGATCAAAAGCATAGACGCTGTAGCACAGGTTCAAGTCACCTTGGCCATCACAGGCGACCTCCCAGCTGGATTTGTTGATGGCTTTGATGTGCAGGGCCGCATCTCCTTGATGCGCTTGCAGACCAGATAAGTGACGTGAAAACTCTCGCACCAAGTAGCTGCCAGGGATCCAGACTGGCAGGCTGACGCGCTGCAGGGGTGCGGGCTGCGGCACGATGAGGTGAATGTGAAATACGTGCGCGCGTGTGTCGTGTACGTCGATGCGGTACTGGATCATCAAGTTATTTTAAGGGGCCGGTGCCGGCCACAGCAATGAGGCAACATAAGCTGGCAACAACGGTGAGCCGAAGTCGCAAAGTGAGCCAGTCTGAGGCGTGTTCAACTGGGTAAATTTTGCGGTCGACCAAGTAGCAGATGATCAGCATCATCGCCTGCACGATCAGCCCGCCCTGGGGGGGCATGACTGCCGCAATCCACGATACAGCGGGCGGTATGACCCCCCACACAAGTGCCAATGGGGTCGGAGCGTCGCTGTGAAATCCCAGACCCCAATGAATGCCGCCCAAAAACGAGACAATCACCGCTGCATAAGACGAGAGTAAAAAAGTCACATACCAGTGCTCGTCGGGGTGCGAATCATAGCCTACGATCCAAGTCAAAAGGGCCAGCACTGTAAACGGCACCAGCCCAAAATAACCCAAGCGCAAGGCCATGGGGTGGGGCGTATTAGTGAGCATGAGCTTAATTTTCATGCAGCTCTCCGATTAACAATGCGTGGCATGGCGCCGATTGTCATGGAGTCAAATTTTTTTAAGACGCAGTGTTGGGGTGTGGAAGTGGCGTGTTTTAAAGCAGTTAGTCAGTCGTTTGGAGGTTAAGTGGCGCAACGTGCAAGTCTGGTGGCCGTAGGGAGAGGGGGGGCACCTACAAACGGGGGGATGTAGATCGTTGATGAATGTTTTTTACATTGAATGTCGCAATGACGGAAACAGGATCACGTCACGAATGCTGGGGCTGTCGGTCAGCAGCATGATCAAGCGATCAATGCCAATGCCGCAACCAGCCGCTGGGGGCATACCGTACTCCAGTGCGCGGATGAAATCGGCGTCGTAGAGCATGGCCTCTTCATCGCCGGCGTCTTTATTGGCCACTTGGGCATGAAAGCGGGCGGCTTGGTCTTGTGCGTCGTTGAGCTCAGAAAAACCGTTGGCCAATTCTCTGCCAGTGATGAACAGCTCAAAACGCTCAGTGATGGCAGGATTGGCATCTGAGGCGCGTGCCAGAGGCGAGACTTCAACTGGATAATCTGTAATGAATGTGGGTTGCCAGAGCTTGTCTTCCACAATCGCTTCGAACAAACCAAATTGAAGCTCGGGCAAGCGCCAGTGAGCTGGGGCTTCAAGGCCGTGAGCCTTGAGTTGTGTGCGTAGCATGTTAGCGTCATCGGCTTGGTCTGCACTCAGGCCCGCATGAACCTGCAGCGATTGCCGCACACTTAATCGGGCAAAAGGCTGATCCAGCGCCACAGATCGCCCTGCATAGCTCAGTGCAGCCGAACCCGTGGCCATCACCGCGGCGTGGCGCAAGATGCCTTCCGTGAAGTCCATCAGGTCATGGTGGTTCCAGTAGGCCGCGTAGAACTCCATCATGGTGAACTCGGGATTGTGCCGAACCGAAATGCCTTCATTGCGAAAATTGCGGTTGATCTCAAATACCCGCTCAAAACCTCCTACGATCAGCCGCTTTAAGTACAGTTCTGGGGCAATGCGCAGGTACATGTCTTGACCTAGCGCGTGATGATGAGTGATAAACGGTTTGGCGTTTGCCCCCCCAGGGATGGGGTGTAGCATCGGCGTTTCGACCTCTAGAAAGTCGTGTTCAACCATGTGGTGCCGAATGGCGCTGACCGCCTTACTGCGGGCTGTAAAGCGGGCGCGCGCGTCGTCATCGGTGATCAGGTCGACGTAACGTTGTCGATATTTTTGCTCTTGATCAGCCATGCCGTGAAACTTGTCTGGCAGCGGCCGCAGGCTCTTGGTCAATAAACGAAGTTGCGTAACACGCACCGAAAGTTCGCCAGTTTTGGTTTTGAAGAGCGTGCCCTGTGCCCCCACGATGTCGCCCAAATCCCAGTGCTTGAACGCGGCATACAGCGTCTCGTCCAACTCATCTTGAGTGACAAACAACTGAATGCGGCCTGTGGAGTCTTGCAGGGTCGCAAAGCTGGCCTTGCCCATCACGCGTTTGAGTCTCAGTCGACCCGCCAGTTTGACTGAGACCTTCAGGGCACCCAGGGCCTCAGTCTCTTGATCAGCGTATTGTTGCTGCAAGGGCCGTGCATGGTGGGTCGGTTTGAAGTCATTTGGAAAAGCCACTCCTTGAAGGCGAATGGCGGCCAGCTTCTCGCGGCGCTCGGTGATGAGCGGATTGTCGTCAAAAATAGTCACGGTGCGCAGAGGTTGACACAGGGACCTCGCTGAGCGAGGTAAGGGGCCAAATTCTAAAGGCCAGGGCCCGAACTTACGCTTTCATCAAACCAGAAGACAAAAAAAACCAGGTTGAATGGGTACATGCCCATGCAACCTGAAGATGCGAACATGACCGTCAATAGCGGTACCGTGGGCTGCGGTCATCATCCCAGTCTCGATGGTGGTGCCTGTGGTGCTTGCGATGCTTGCCTTGGATTATGACCTGCGGCTGATAGACCACTTGAGGGGGGGTAGGGTAGTAGTAGGAGCGAGGTTCATAAATCACTTGCGGCGCTGGCGCGACGATCACCTGGGGTTGGGCGTAAACCACTTGGGGTTGTGCGTAAACCACAGGGGGTGGGGGGAGGTAGATGTTTCGGGGTGAGTTGGAGATCACCGTGCCGACGTTGGGTGCGTTAATGCCGATCGACCAATAAACTCGATCTGCGTGGGCTGCGCCAGCGGCAAGTGCAGCCAATGCCGCCATCAGAACTTTCTTCATTCAGGATCTCCTTGGATACGCAGTGGATACTGTGCCTTCTCGTAACGTGTGACACCCACACTTTGGTTGACATCTTTTGCACACTGCAGATGTGACCAAACGTTACAGTTTTCGTCGCTAAAATGACATGCCGTTCAGTCTCACAAGGCCCTCCACCTCACATGATCTCTACTTTGCCACCGACTTCTGAGCCCAAATCCAGCCATTTTTTAAGGCAAATCATTGAGAAAGACTTGTTACAGGGTACCTACGCGCAGCGCCACTTTTCAGGGTCGCCCGGTGGCTTGCGCCATCATCAGGCTGGCCCTTTAGACCCTGCGCGAATCAGAACCCGGTTTCCCCCCGAACCTAATGGCTATTTGCACATTGGGCATGTCAAGAGCATTTGTTTGAACTTTGGCTTGGCACGTGATTTTGATGGTGTATGTCATTTGCGGTTTGATGATACCAACCCTGAAAAAGAAGACCAGGCCTACGTTGATGCCATCATTGACGCTGTTCAGTGGTTGGGGTTTGATTGGTGGTCTCAATTTAACGGGCGGCCCATTGAGCACTTGTACTTTGCCAGCAATTATTTTGGTTTTATGGCCCAGGCGGCTGAGGCTTTGATCGAGGCTGGACTGGCATATGTCGATGAACAAAGCGCAGATGAAATGCGTCTGAGCCGCGGAGACTTCAACACCCCAGGCTCAGCCAGCCCCTGGCGAGCCCGCACACCTGCTGAAAGCTTGAGTCGGTTTGAACAAATGAAAGCGGGGGAATTGGCTGATGGGTTTGCGGTGTTGCGCGCAAAGATCGACATGGCGCACCCCAATATCAATCTTCGAGACCCAGTTATTTATCGAATACGCAAGGCCACGCATCACAACACAGGGGATGCGTGGTGCATTTACCCCATGTATACGTTTGCACACCCTATTGAGGATGCGCTAGAAGGTGTCACCCACAGCATTTGTACCCTCGAGTTTGAAGACCAGCGGCCTTTTTATGATTGGTTGCTAGAACATTTGTGTGCACTGGGATTGTTGCAGTCTCCCCCGCCCAAGCAATACGAGTTTGCTAGACTCAACTTGAGTTTTGTGGTTACCAGCAAGCGTAAGCTCCGAAGCTTGGTTGATGAGCGTCATGTTGATGGTTGGGATGACCCAAGATTGCCTACCATTGCAGGCTTGCGGCGCCGGGGCTATACCCCAGAGTCGTTGCGTTTGTTTGCTGAGCGCATTGGCGTGAGCAAGGCTGATAGCTGGATTGACTACGGAACGCTTGAAATTGCCCTGCGTGACGACCTTGACCCCAAAGCTGCCAGAGCTTGCGTGGTTTTAGACCCGTTGCGTCTGCGCTTGGTTAATTTCGATGCCATGTTTGGGGGGCGGCAAGAAGAAGCTTGTCAGGCTGCTGTGCACCCAGCACATGCCGATCGCGGGTATCGCCACTTTGCTTTGACCCGCGAGATCTGGATTGAGCGTGAAGATTTTATGGAGGATCCCCCCAAAGGATTTTTCCGCCTGAGCCCCCCCCGCACAGGAGCCGGGGGTGAGCTTATTGCAGGCACCAAGGTACGCTTGAAATACGGGTTTGTGATCGAATGCCTGGGAACCGAGCGCGATGGATTGGGGCAGTTGACGGTTTTGGCCGCCTTGATTCCCGACACCAAGAGTGGTACGCCAGGCGCCGATTCAGTGAAGGTCAAGGGGGTACTCACTTGGGTGAGCGTGGCGCAGGGCGTGGAGGCTGAGGTTCGATTGTTTGACCGTTTGTTTCTTGAACCCCAGCCTGATGCGGGCGGGCGCGACTATCTCAGCGTCTTGAATTCGAACAGTCGACGTGTTGTGCGGGCATTTGTCGAGCCGGGTTTGGCCCAAGCTCAAGCTGAAGAGCACTTTCAATTTGAACGCCATGGCTACTTTGTGGCTGATCGATTTGATCATGGTCCTGGGCGCTTGGTGTTCAATCGCACCACGACCCTTAAAGACAGTTGGGGCAAGTCAGCTTAGATGAATGCTCCTTTTGACGGCACAACCTCTTCAGGTTGAATGGGTATAGTACTCAGGGCGTGCTCGGCGCTCCATGAGCATGTCGATGGCTTGCGCCACGGTTTGCTCACCCTCAAGCAGGCGAACCACTGCTTCAGTGATGGGCATCTCGACACCGCTGGCATGGGCTCGTTTTAACACCATCGGTGCGCTGTGTACGCCTTCAGCGACATGGCCTAGATCGGCCAAAATTTGAGCCAGTGGCAGGCCCTGTGCCAGTCGAAGGCCAACTTGACGGTTGCGTGACAGGTTGCCGGTTGTGGTGAGCACCAAATCCCCTAAACCTGACAGGCCCATGAAGGTCTCTGGCCGTGCCCCCAGGGCCACCCCCAGGCGTGTCATTTCAGCCAAGCCGCGAGTGATCAGAGCCGCTCGGGCATTCGTGCCCAAGCCTTGGATGTTATAGCCGTCAGCAATTCCGGCGGCGATGGCCAGCACGTTTTTCACTGCGCCACCGACCTCAACCCCAGTGGGGTCTGAGCTGGTATATAGGCGCAGTGCACCACCGTGCAGGGCCGCCACGGCAGCGTTGCATACGCTGGCATCTGTGCTTGCGGCCACCAGCGCAGTAGGCTGGCCACGCGCCACTTCGAGGGCAAAGCTGGGGCCTGACAAGACACCAACCTGCAACATCGGCGCCACTCGCTGGGCAACTTCATGGGCTAGCGCCGCTGTACTCTTTTGGAACCCCTTGCACAGCCAAAGCACCTGTGGCACTTTGTTAAACACCCTGCTTGTCAGTGTTTTTTGAATGCGCTCGAGAACATCAACCAAACCCGCCATGGGGGTGGCTATCAGCCATAAACCCTCAGCAGACTGGGCCAGGGCATGATCAAAATCAGACGTGACCTGTAATGAGGGGGGCAATGGGATACCTGGCAGATAGATCGGGTTGTCCCGCTGAGTTTGCATGTGTCTGGCGTGGGTGGGGTCTCGGGCCCATAAGCACACTGTGCATCGCTGCGCAAGTTGCACAGCGAGTGCTGTGCCCCAAGCGCCAGCACCCAATAACGTCACTGACGTGGGTAAACCCTCGGTCGACACTGCCAACTTCTCAGGCGGTGCCGACGCTGGAGCCGTTGGCAGAAGCTGCGTTGATTTGAGCGGCCTGCGAGGCTTCGGCCTGCTGCGCTTCAAACATCCCTTGAAAATTGACTTCAGTCAGCAGCACGGGTGGGAACCCAGCACGGGTGCAAACATCAGAGACAATCGCGCGCAGGTAGGGGAAGATAATGTTGGGGCAGGCAATTGCGATGATGGGCTGAATCTGGTCTTGGGGAATGTTGCGAATCTCAAAAATACCGGCCTGTTTGGCTTCGACCAAGAACAAGGCTTTGTCGTTAACTTTGGTGGTGACGGTGGCGGTGAGTGTAACTTCGTAAATGGCCTCTGCCACAGCTAGTGCGCCCAAGCTCAGGTTGATGTCTACTTGGGGTTGCGCTTGCTCAAGCAAGATCTCGGGTGAGTTGGGTTGCTCAAGCGATAAATCTTTAAGGTAGATGCGTTGAATGTTAAAAATGGGATCGTTGTTGGTGGTGGTGGTGGTGGTGGTGTCAGCCATGGTGGTCTCGGTGAAGGGCTAGAGTGCCCGATAAAAGATGCGTCAAGGTTGATCAGAATGAAGCAAGCCCCGCTTTGCGTTCAAGCCATTAACAAAGGCATCAAGCCTGCGCGTTGATCGAGGGCCACCAATTCATCACAACCACCGACATGGGTACTGCCAATGAAAATTTGTGGGACTGTACGCCGCCCTGTCAGTTGCATCATGGCTAAGCGCTCATCAGGCAGGAGGTCTATACGGATTTCTTCGATCTGTGTCACACCGCGTTGCTGCAACAGCATTTTGGCACGCTGGCAGTAGGGACACACTTGGGTTGTATACATCTTTACGTGGGCCATGGCCATCATCAATTCCTTATGCTATGCAACTTGGCGCTCAAGCTTTTCGATGGGCAGGCCTGCTTCACGCCATGCTTTGGTGCCACCGCTGAGGGTATGTACATGGTCGTGGCCCAGCTTTTTGAGCAAAACCACGGCTCGTGGAGCCCGGCTGCCCGTGGGGCACAACACAATGACCGGCAAACTTTTTTTCTTGGGCAAGGCTTTGGAGCTTTCCAGGGTCAGCAGGGGGGCATTTTTAGCGCCCGCAGCATGCGCCTGGTTGAACGAGCTTTCGTCGCTGATATCGATCAATACCGCGTGTTCACGGTTGATCAGCATCACGGCCTGGGTGGCAGTGATGGTATTGCTTTGAGCTCGTTGTAACAGTGGCCAGCCTAGCAGGCCACCCGAAATCAGAGCAACTAACATCAATGCCCAGTTGTAGTCTGCGAGAAGGAAGTTCACGGTGTGGCCTTGTGGGTCAAAAACACACCCGCAGGGTCAGCGCTGGCGGCCAACGAACCACGGGTGAAAACCGGATTATAGAATTCGCACCTTTGTCTGCGATCAAAACGGTCAAACTTATGTACAAACTTGTCATTATTCGTCACGGAGAATCAACCTGGAATCTCGAAAACCGCTTCACCGGTTGGACAGATGTTGATTTGACTCCTACAGGTGTGAAGCAAGCCCAGCAAGCAGGGGACTTACTCAAAGAGGCTGGTTTTGAGTTTGATGTGGCCTATACCTCGTTGCTCAAGCGTGCCATTTGGACACTTTGGCACTGTCTGGACACAATGGATCGGACCTGGTTGCCGGTGAATAAGCGCTGGCAGCTCAATGAGCGGCACTATGGTGGCCTGCAAGGGTTGAATAAAGCCGAAACAGCTCAAAAATATGGCGATGAACAGGTGTTAGCTTGGCGTCGCAGTTATGACACCCCACCGCCACCCTTGAGCGCTGATGATCTGCGTTGCGAGAAAAGCGATTTGCGCTATGCCCAGCTTAAGCCGCAAGATATTCCGCTGACAGAGTGCCTCAAGGACACCGTGGCCCGCGTCATGCCGTTGTGGAGCAACGAGTTGGCACCGGCCATCCAGGCGGGAAAGCGCTTGCTGGTGGTCGCGCATGGCAATAGCATTCGCGCCTTAATCAAATACCTGGATCACATCTCGGACGGCGATATCGTGGGTTTGAATGTCCCCAACGGGACTCCGTTAGTGTATGAGCTGGATGTTCAGCTGATGCCGATACGTCGATATTATTTGGGCGGCGCTTCGTAAGCCAAGTTTCCAGCCACTAAGGTGTACCGAACTTGCCCAGGCATCGCCATGCCCGTTGATGCGAAGGCAAATGGCGTGTGCTTGCCTTGGCTGTGCAGTTGATTGGGCAGCACAGGCCATTCAATATCAGGGTCGAAAACGCAAATATCAGCCACGCCGCCAGGCAACAAACGGCCCGCGCTAGAGGCTAGCGAGCCCAGGGTCTCGCCGATCACACGAACTGGGTCACAAGTCACTCGTGCCAGGCTTTGAACTGGGGCCAAGCCTTGGGCTTGCCCCCATTTCAGCGCTAAGCTCAGAAGCAACTCTAGCCCCGATGCGCCCGGCTCTGCCTGGCCAAACGGGAGCATTTTGGCATCGTCGTCGACAGGGGTGTGGTCTGACACCAAGGCGTCTAGGGTGCCGTCAACCAGGCCTTGCTGCAAAGCGTCACGGTCAGCTCCCTGACGCAAGGGGGGGGACACGCGCATGTCGGCGTTGAAATAGCCAATGTCTACGTCGGTCAAATGCAATGAGTTGATGCTGACGTCGGCCGTGATTGGCAAGCCCTCAGCCTTGGCTGCACGCACCAAAGCTACGCCGGCAGCACTGCTGAGTCGGCACAGATGCACACGCGCCCCCGTGCTGCGAACGAGCTCAAATAGTGTGTGCAAAGCCAAACTTTCAGCAGCAACAGGCACGCCAGACAAGCCCAAGCGGGTGGCCAGGGGCCCGCTGGCTGCCACGCCTTGGCCCAGCCACGGGTCATTGGCGCGCAACCACACGGTGGTGCCTACCGTGGCGGCGTATTGCAGCGCTCGCATCAGGATCAAGGTGTTTTGAACGGGCACTTCGGCTTGAGAAAAACCAACGCACCCTGCCTCGGTGAGTTCAGCCATTTCGGTCAGCACCTGGCCTTGCAGGCCGCGGGTGAGTGCGCCTAGCGGAAACAATCGGCATAAGCTCAACTTGCGGGCGCGAAACTTCAACATCTCGACCAGCCCGGGTTCATCGAGTACAGGATCCGTGTCAGGCAGGCATACCAGGCTGGTGACGCCGCCGGCGGCCGCAGCATTGAGTTCGCTCTCAAGCATCCCCTCATGCTCATGCCCAGGTTCACCCAGTCGCGCGGCCAAATCTACCAAGCCGGGCATCACAATGAGACCGCGGGCATCGATGGTACGCCGCGGCGCAAAGTCGGTTGATATCGCACCAATGGAGACAATTCGGCCACTGGCGATGGCCACATCAGCCACCTCATCGCGGCCTGAGGCTGGATCGAGGACGCGCCCTTGTTGAATGAGAAATTTCATGCTTCGTTTCCAGCCAGGGTCGACATTACGGCCATTCGAACCGCAATTCCGAAAGTCACTTGCGGCAAGATCACGCTGTGCAACCCATCGGCCACGCTGGAGGCAATTTCGACGCCGCGGTTGATGGGGCCAGGGTGCATGACAATGGCATCAGGCTGGGCCAGTGCCAGCTTCTCAGCGGTCAGGCCGTAATGCTTGAAAAACTCGCCTGCGCTGGGCAGCATTGCGCCGCTCATGCGCTCATTTTGCAGTCTCAGCATGATGATGACGTCTGCGTCGCGAATACCTTCGTTCATGCTGTGACAGACGCGCACACCCATGGCTTTGAGGTCATTAGGGACCAAGGTCTTTGGCCCCACCGCTCGGATTTCTCCAACACCTAAGGTGCTCAAGGCATGAATGTCTGAGCGTGCAACCCGTGAGTGCACGATGTCACCGACGATAGCGACGCGCAGTTTGGCGAAGTCTTTTTTGTAGTGTCGGATGGTGTACATGTCGAGCAGGGCCTGCGTCGGGTGCGCATGCCGACCATCGCCAGCATTGATCACATGCACGTGGGGTGCGCAGTGCTGAGCGATCAAATAAGGGGCCCCACTTTCACCGTGGCGAACAACAAACATGTCTGCATGCATGGCTGAGAGGTTTGCGATTGTGTCGAGCAGGCTCTCTCCCTTGGCGGTGCTGGAGCGGGCAATGTCGAGATTGATGACGTCCGCACTCAGGCGTTTGGCTGCAATTTCAAACGTGGTGCGGGTGCGTGTGCTGTTTTCAAAAAATAAATTAAACACACTTTTTCCGCGAAGAAGGGGAACTTTCTTGACATCACGGTCGTTGACGCTGAGAAAGGTGCCTGCGGTGTCAAGGATTCTCAACAGCACGGCTTTGGGCAAGCCTTCAATCGATAACAAGTGAATCAACTCGCCCTGTTGATTGAGCTGAGGATTTCGGCGCGAAAGCATCAAAGGGCCTCTTTATAAGAGAACAGAAAAAGCCCGCTTGCGTCGCGAGTCAGAGCCAGTTTTTGATTGGGCACTAAGGTCACCCGCGCCGCCACAAAGTCGGGCTGAATGGGCAATTCGCGCCCGCCACGGTCAGCCAAGGCCACCAGGCTGACCCGGGCAGGCCGCCCAAAATCAAATAACTCGTTGATGACGGCGCGGATTGTTCGTCCCGTGAAAATCACGTCATCGATCAACACAACATGCCGCCCTTCGATGGCAAAAGGCAAATGGGTGGCGTCGCTCCCTGCCAGCCCACGTGAACTGAAGTCATCCCTGTGCAGGGTGCTCGAAATGACGCCGCATTCGCCGGGCAGGCCTAAATCACGGTGCAATCGCTCTGCCACCCAAGCCCCTCCGGACCAAATGCCAACGAGCAAAGCGTTGGCCGTGATCAGTGCAGGAAGTGCCTCGCGCACCTGGGTGTACAACAGCTCAGCGTCGAGAGGTTGGATGGGGTCGGGCAACATGGGGCGGCTCGTGGCAGAAATTCAACAGGGGCATCAAGTGGCTATAGGTGGACCCTTGGGCAAGGTCTGAAGATATTGATTCAGGATGATAGCTGCTGAAGCTGCGTCAAGATCTTGAGCCCCACTGGCCTGTGCTTCGGTGGTTGAGTAGCGCTCATCAACCTCATGCACCGGAAGGCCAAATCGACGCTGAAGTTGACGTGCAAAATGTCTTGCAAGCGAGGTGTTTTGATGCTCAGCGCCATCAGGGTGAAAAGGCACGCCTACAACCAGCGCATCAGGCTGCCATTCTTTAATCAGCCGTTGAATGGCGGCAAAAAGCGCATCGCCTTGAAGGCTCAAGGTTTGCAGGCCTTGCGCTTGTTGCAATAGGGCATTGCCTGTAGCCACGCCGATACGGCGGGTACCGAAATCAAAGGCTAAAAAAGACAAGACCCGCATCACGCATGACCGACAGCATGGCTCAGCATGCGAGGGTCGATGCCTAACAATGACAGCGCGCCTTTGTAGCGTTTTTCAACGGGCGTATCAAAAATGATGGCGGGTTCAGCGTTGACGTTGATCCAATTGTTGCCGCGCATCTCTTTTTCAAGTTGCCCCGGACCCCAACCACTGTAGCCCAGGGTGATCAGCACTTTGCGCGGGCCGCCACCACAAGCCAGTGCCTCGAGCACATCTTTGCTGGTGGTCATTTCAAGCCCGCCTGAAATTTTGAGCGATGAACTGTAGTGCCCTCCATTTTCGTCCAGCGGCTCATGCAACACAAATCCACGCTCAGTTTGTACGGGCCCGCCAAAGTACACGGGGCTGTCAAACATGTCGGGGCGCGCGAGAGAGAGGTCAATTTTTTCGAACAAGCTGCGCAGCGTGATCTCAATGGGCCGATTGATCACCAACCCTAGTGCGCCGTTCTCAGTGTGCTCGCACAAATAAACCACCGAACCTGCAAAAGCTCCACCATTGAGGCCTGGCATAGCGATCAGAAACTGGTTGGTAAAGTTGACAGGAGGCGCGTCGGTGGGAGGCATATTTTTTGATTTTATACCCATTCAACCTGAAGATGCTGTGTTGGTAAAGGGCGTGAAGGGATGAGATGAAAGGCGAAAACCATAGCGATTTTTTTGGGTATGGCGAGCATTTGCAGCGCTGCAGATCGCCATTCACTCCCCTTGACGACACGGCATCTTCATTTCCGATCGGCCAGATCCTAAGCTGATGGACGACGTAGCTTGGTGAATGCCTCAAACTCCCACCGGCGCATCCCGAGCAACAGGGTGTAGCCTTCCCTGTCTTTTTCGGCCAGCTTTTGGTCTGCCAGGTGCTGCTGCGCAAAATCATGGGCCACGCGCTGTAGTCGCTCCATGAACTGGGGCGCCACACTGCGAGCGACCGAGCCATGAACCACCATCAGGGTCTCACCCGGGCCATCGAACCCCCCTGAAAAATAGTCCATTAGGGCATGCTCACGAAAAAAACGCATGACCGGACCCTGTGGGCGCCAACGAAAAACCTTGGACAACTTGAGTGTGTATCGGTTCAACGGCCGCAACTCGATGATGCCAATGCGATCAAGTTGGGTGAGATATTTGATGCCTTCGACCTCGGTGAGTTGATAGGCGTTCATCATTTGAGTCAAGGTCCATTGGCTCAACACGCAAATGGTCACCAGCAAGCGCTTTTTGTCTGAAACAACAGCCTTTTCCTGGGCTTCGGTCATCTCGCTCAGCAGGGGCCGAGCCTGAGAGAGCATGTTGGCCAGTTCGCCGAAGTCGAGTTTGAGAGCATGGCAAATTGTATCTATCCGAGACAACGTCATCTCGCCTTTGGACAACATGCGCTTCACGCTGGATTCAGCCATGCCCAAAGACTGAGCAAGATCAGCGTAAGTCATCCGGGCCGCCTTGAGTTCTTTTTTTAATATCAGCACCAAATCGGCTGTGGTGGTCATCAAAGTATCTCCTGGTGCTACCCATCGCATCGAAATTTGCAATCTAGCGAAAACGCAAAGACAAGGTGCTCAGCCCCGCTGACACTGCGTTGCTTTGTGGTTCTCTTAGGGAGAAGTTCAGATGGACCTGTCGCTGCGGGCCCGTGAGGCCTTATTTTTGAGCCCCCTAATTTTGATGCTTGCCGTGGCTTGTTGGCTACCACCGTTAACCCAGGCTGTTGATTATCACGAGTTTGCTGACCATCGTGCCTGGGGTTGTTTACCGTACGCAATCGATGTGCTGACCAACTTGCCCTTTGCTCTGTGCGGCGTGTGGGGCTTGCTCAGCCTGGCGAACCCGACGACGGTGCAAGGAACCCAGCGTCATATGGCCCAGTTGTTTTTTTGGGGCCTGGTGATAACGGCACTGTGTTCAACCTGGTACCACCTATCGCCAACGAATGAGCGCTTGACGGTGGACCGCTATGGCATGACCGTGGCCTTTGCAGGCGTGATGGGGTTGGCCGTGAGCGGGCGCATCAGCGAGCGGGCAGGCCTTATGTGCGGCGTAGCCAGCTTGGTGTTGGGCGCCATGAGCGCCTGGGTATGGCTCGAATATGGCAACCTGACGCCCTGGGCGGTCTACCAGTTTGCAGGTATGGCTTGGCTGTTGGCGCTGCAGCTATTGCCTAGGCAGCCAACCGCCCTGAGCATCTCTTGGATGTCTGTGGTGGGGATCTATGCCGTCGCCAAGCTGTTGGAGTTGGCGGACCACCCGGTGTACGAGTTCACAGGCTGGGTCTCAGGGCACAGTTTGAAGCACATCGTGGCCAGCTTGGCCGCATGGCCAGTGATTCAAGCCATTCGGCAACAACAGTCGCTACCCTAAGAGTGCGGCGTTGTTCAAGCCGAGGTAACCGTTTGAGGGCTGGCAGTTTAAATTGGAGGTTTGCGACTTGAGCGAAGAAATCTGAAGTGACGCTGACTATCAGCGCATGCTCATTGATTTGCCGCAGACAACTCGCGGTGACGGCTTGCTCATGCTCTCGGCCGTGTGCGGATGTGTGCCAAAGTATCGTAGACCGGGCCCTCGCCTCTTGCCCAGCATCTTCAGTTCCGAGGGGTATTGAAGAGCTTCATGGCCATCTCTGACGCCCATTCAATCTGAAGATGCCAATTCACTACTAAAGAAAGCTCGCGGGAAGGAACCGAAACCAAGATGCCAATCGGCATTTGGGATTGATCTTGACATTTGTTGCTGGCGCTATCAACGCAGGAGGGTTTTTGGCTGTTGAGCAGTACACCTCGCACATGACCGGCATTGTGTCGGCGATGGCTGACCACATTGCCCTGGGCGTCTATGACCTCGCGCTGACCGGGTTGGGCGCGTTGATCTCATTTTTAAGCGGAGCAGCAAGTTCTGCCTTGATGGTTAACTATGGTCGGCGCCACAGCATGCACAGCGAATACGCATTGCCTCTTCTTTTTGAGGCCGTGTTGCTGTTGTGCTTTGGCTTTTTGGGCGATCAGCTAGCCAGCATCGACGGCATGTTTGTCTCTGTCACGGTGATGCTGCTGAGTTTCATCATGGGGCTGCAAAATGCACTCGTTACCAAGTTGTCTTTTGGAGAAATTCGCACCACACACGTCACTGGTATTGTCACGGATATTGGTATTGAGCTGGGGAAACTCTTGTATTGGAACGGTGGTCGCCCGAGCGACGTTCACAGGGTGATAGCCAACCGACCGCGCCTTAAGGTCTTGACTTTACTTGCGCTGTTTTTTTTCACGGGGGGCGTTGTGGGCGCTCTGGGATTCAAGCATTTGGGCTATGTTGCCACGGTGCCCTTGGCACTGATGCTGATGGCGCTTGTCGCGGTGCCCATCGCTGACGATTTTATGGCGTTGGTTCGAGCTCGAAAGGCGCCAGGGGCTTGATCGAATGTTGCCTGTACCGGTGGGGCAGGTGACGATCTGGCCGCGGGAATCAGGGCTCGTGCGCTGGGGGTTGGGCGCCTGCTGGGTCTGTTGAACAGGGGAGGGTGGTCGTCGCCCAGGCGGTCCATTGGAGGCACCAACGTTCTTCAGCGGGGTTGAAGTCACCGGCGCGTAGCAAGCCTTGTAGGCTGCTCCAGGCGGCGCTTTGCAGAGCAGGGGGCTGGCAGCTCACTTGCGCAATCATGGCCTTGGGGTCTATCTGGATATGGCAGTCAGGACTAAGTTGACTCTGACGCATGACCGTACTCATCGCAGCCAGGCGCGACTCAACCGTCATGCGCAGTACCATGGCTTGTTGGGCTTGTTGGGCTTGTGGAGGTGGCGCCTGGGTGGCTGGAGAACGTCGCTGACCCCAGCCGCCCCGGCCCAGCGCTTGTTGGGTGATGGGGCCAAACAGCCCAGCCGTCATGGGTGCCATGGTGGTGGCGACCGAGCTCTCGGGAGCCGGGTGATTGCTTTGGGCTGGGGGTTGCTGTGGACGTGAAGGTCGGATAGGTTTGGGTGAAGGCTTGCGGTGAACGGGACGCGGAGCCGGGGAGGTGTGCGTTGGGCGTGTGGTGGATATCAAGGCTTTATCAGCCTGGGCAGGGTTGCGGGCGGGTAGCACAAAAATTGACAGGGTGTTGCCTCTCGCATGCGGTGGGGTAGGGTTTGGCCTCAGTAAGTTATGAGTCAAACCTAGCACATGCAAGGTGATCGAAATTGCAAGGGAGCCAATCCAGGGTGAATTGCGAGGCACAGGTTGTGATGTCAGGCTTCAAAGCACTCGGCAGTGCTCGATAGCATACTTCATCAACTCTGCCTGGCCCTCCAGTTTGAGTTTGCGTTTGATGTTGTGTCTGTGCGTTTCGACCGTGCGTGTGCTCAGGGTCAAGGCTCTGGCAATTTGTTTATTGGCCAAGCCTTGGGCCAATAAACTGACAATTTCAGACTCTCGACCCGACAAGAGTGGGCGTGGCGTTTGGGCGCGATATAGGCGCCCAGCCAGGCCTTCACTCAAAAATGTTTTGCCCTCAACGATGGCTCGAATCGCCGTGATGATCTCGTCAGACGGGGCATCTTTGAGCACATAGCCTCGCGCGCCTGACTGCATGGCCCTGTTCACGTACTCAGGGTTGTCGTACATGCTGAGCATCAGGATCAGCAGATGAGGGTGGCGTGTCAGTAGCTGCTGAGTGAGGTCAATGCCATTGACCTCTTTCATGCCGATATCCATCAGCACCAAGTCAATCGGCAAGGTCTGACATAGAGCAATCGCTTCTGCGGCATGACTGGCTTCACCCGCCACATCAAGGCCTTGGACTGAACTCAGTCGCGCTTTGAGGCCCTCTCTGACCAGGTGGTGGTCGTCAACAATCAGCAATCGGGTGGTCATTGAGAAGTCATCGGTTGAGGGCCTGAAAAGCGTGAAATTGCTGACATGGGGACGTCAGCCACCAGGCGAGTTTCACCTCGTCGAGAAAAAATCTCGAGGGTGCCACCAACGGAGGCCAGGCGTTCTCGCATGTTGCGAAGGCCGATGCCTCGGCGGGGGTCTTTGCTGACGCTGGCAACGTCAAAGCCCGCGCCATCATCACGTACGCTGAGGCGCACGCCGCGCCGGTGATAAATCAACCACAGTTGAACGCGATGGGCATGGCGCGCATGCTTGTCGATATTGGTCAGTGCTTCTTGAGTGATGCGAAACAAAACGGTGTTGAGCTCGTCGGGAAGATGCATTCGAGCGCCACGCACGCGCATCAAAAACACCAGCCGGCCATCTACATTGAATTCGCGTCCCAGGTTCTCCAGCGCATCGGGCAGGCCGAGCACATCGAGCGCGGCAGGACGCAATCTGTGTGAGATCAGCCGCACTTCGGTTAGTGCGTCGTTCAGTCGAGCCAAGGCCTTGGAGAGGGCGGGCGGAGGCGCTTGATGCTGAGAGTCCATTTTGGCCACCGCTGACTCGATCAAGAGCTTGATGGAGACCAGGGTTTGGCTGGTGCTGTCATGCAACTCGCGTGACAGGTGGGCGCGTTCATCTTCTTGAGATTGCACAACTTGGCGGGCCATCAAGCGCAGTTTTTCATCGGCCTCGCGAGCCTCGCTCAGATTGAGGGCAAAACCACTGCTGCCGATCAGGCCCACACCCAGCAAAGCAACGGCAGCAATCCAAAGCATGGTGGTTGCAACGTTGTCACTGATTTGCCTGTCGACTTTGTCGAGAGTGCTTTGAATGTCATCAAGGTAGAGCCCTGTTCCCAGCATCCAGCCCCAGCGGGGCAGGCCAACGGCATAGCCCAACTTGGGTGCAACAGCTTGTGATGATGGTTTGTCCCAATCGTAGCGAACAAATCCACCCCCCTCTTTAGCTCGGGCAATCAATTGTTGGATCACCGCAACACCGTTGCGATCGCGCATGGTTGAAAGGTTTTTGCCAACCAGTTCAGGTTGCCTTGCATGCATGACGTTGATGCCGTTCATCTCGTAGACGAAAAAATAGCCGTCAAGGCCATAGTTCAGTGAGGCGAGCAAACGAAGCGCCTCGCGGCGAATGGCTTCAGTGTCGTGTGTACCGTTGTAAAGGGGGGCAATGGTGCTTTGAGCCAATTCGACATACTGTCGCAATTCGGTTTGGCGCGCGCTCATATAATTTGACTCGAACAGTGAGCGCTCTCGTTCGGCCAGATGCTTTTCTTGTTGCTTGACGGCCAACGTGATGAGCCCCAGCGAGAGCAACAGCGGTATCACCGAAAACAAGAAAAATTTAAGGCGCAATCTCATTTGCGGCTCAAGGGTGTGACGATTGACGGCTTGAGGTGGTTAGCTGGTAAAGCTGGCTGGAGCGAGCCCCCGAGCGACAAAACAGCAAAATCGGTTTAGGAAGCGTGGCCAGTAAGTGGCCCATCTGAGTCAAGTCGTCAGCTGTGTAGCGCCCCGGACTGACCGGCACAAAGGCATAACTGAGACCAGCAGCCTGGGCGGCCTGATGAAGGTTGGTACTGCTCGGTTGTTCGGTGCCTCCCTCAAAATCGGGGCGATTATTGATGACGCTGAGAAAGCCAGCTCGTGCCACTTCAGGCATAGACTCGGGCGTGAGTTGCGGGCTGGCGTAGATGTCAGGGCCAAGAGCTTGCAAAGGGAATGGGGCTTGCATGGCTGGCTTTCAGGCGCGTGAATAGGGGGCTATACCCCTCGGAACTGAAGATGCTGGATCTCTGAGCCGTTTTGAAAACGGATCTGTGGCGTTGTAAATGCTCGCGATACCAAATGGTATCGCTGTGCTTTACGCCTTGCATCTCCATTCTCAAAACGACCCATCGATCCAGCATCTTCAGTTCCGAGGGGTATAGATGAAGAGGCAGGTCGGGGGCTCATCCAGCCAAAACCTGCTTGACGGCGGCTGACACCGAGCCCATGTCAGCATGG
>JANMEO010000160.1:0-21217 GCA_031376995.1 Burkholderiales bacterium | reverse complement strand
AGGGTCGTTTTGCCAGCACCATTGGGGCCCAGCAGGCCAAAAAACTCACCCTGCTCGATCTGAAAATTGACACCATCCAAGGCCCTGAGCACTCCTCGCGGCCCAGAGAACACCTTGCATACTTGATCAAAAACAACTGCGGGCATAAAAGTCAGCCTCCAAAATAAAAAAACCGCTGCATTTAAATGCAGCGGTTTGCGCTTCAGATGGCGGGCCAAGCCCGCAAAACATCAGAAGCGGTGACGAACGCCCACTTGGAACGCGTTAGAGTCTTTGCCAGCAACTGGCGTATTGAACCCGACGGAGGCGCCGTCATCGTTCGAAACAAAAGTCAGATTGCTGTACAAGGCAGTGCGCTTAGACAACTCGTAGGTCGCTTGCAGGGTGAACAGGGTGGCATCTGACATGCCGTTGCCTTTGGTCCCTGGCAACACGTCTTGAGCCAGTGCAATACCTGGGGTGATGGTCGCAGCGCCAAATGGGAAGGCCGCACTCAGGCTGTACACCTTCATGTTGTTCGGCGTATCCAAATCGGTCTGGCTGAATTGACCCATGATCTTGGCAACGCCAAGGTCGTAGCCAGCAACTGCCAAAATTTCGTTGGCTTTTTGTTCTCCAGCCGTGGCGGAGGCTGTGTCTTCAAGACCAACGTAGCCAAGGCCCAAGGTGATGGGGCCGTTAGCATACATCCCGTTCAAGCCAAAGTGACGGCCTTGTTTGGGGCTGGTGCCGGTGTTGGTTTCAGCGCCATTGACTTGGAAAGAGTACTGCGCTTCAACGGTTAAGCCGCTGTAAGAGGGCGTCTTGTAGGTGATGGCGTTATCGGTGCGGTATGCGTCACCAGCAGCCAAGGTGGGCAGTACGGAATTCACGTCATAAGGCTTGGTGCCAAAAACGTCAGCCACATTGCCAATTGGGGTGTACTGACGCCCTAAACGGACGCTACCGAAATTGCCTTCCAAGCCAACGAATGCTTGACGGCCGAAAAGGCGATCAGATTGAGCCATCTTGCCAGTATCGATGCTGAAGCCGCTTTCCAGAGCAAAAACACCCTTCAGGCCGCCACCCAGATCTTCAGCGCCACGCAAGCCCCAGCGTGAACCATTCAAACCCCCTGAGCTCAACTGATTGACGCTACTGGTTCCGCCCTTTTGGCGCTCCACATTGACGTCAGCCACGCCGTACAGCGTGAAGGTTGATTGGGCCATTGCGGCGCCAGAAGTGGCCAGCACGGCCAAGGCAATCAATGTCTTCTTCATTGCAATTATCTCCAAGGTTAAATTCGGGGCCCAAAGCACGCTTTGACGTTGTTCTCGGCCAACTTCTATTTGAGAAGCTGCCGCGATTGCAACAGAACCCCCTTGGCCGCGCAAAGTTTTTCAGCCCAAAGAGGGCTTTTGTGTTGCGCAATAACAACTTTCAAGGCCTGTTGCGTAGCACCATCACTCCGTGTAGCCGACCTCAAGGACATGCCATGCGCCACCACAGCCCCCTCGATCATTGGGTCGAGCAATTTGATACCGCACTGCGCACTTTATGGGGCCAAGCACGAGCCCACCGTGACTCACCCGCCGCGTCCACCCGCTCAGAATCGCTCACGCCATCTGAAAAAAAATTGGCGGGCGCCTTGATGAGGGTCAACCATGTCGGCGAGGTCTGCGCTCAAGCACTTTATCAAGCACAGGCACTCACCTCGACCACGCCAGCACTCAAATCTCAATTTGAAAATGCCGCGCGAGAGGAGGAAGACCATCTTGCTTGGACGCAACAGCGGCTGCGCGCCTTGGGGGCACACACGTCACGTTTGAACCCTCTTTGGTATGCCGGAGCCTTTGGTTTGGGCTGCGTCGCTGGCAAAGCCGGAGATGCCTTGAATCTTGGCTTTGTACTTGAGACCGAGCGCCAAGTTGAGGCCCACTTGGCCAGTCACCTCAACCGACTACCCGATCATGACCTGCAGTCTCGAGCCATTGTGAATCAGATGAAAGCCGATGAAGCGGCTCATGCGCATCAAGCCGAACACGCCGGCGCACAAAAATTGCCGTTCATCATTCGTGCATTGATGCGCGGAGCGGCCAAAGTCATGACCTCGACAGCACACTGGGTTTGAACCTGCCCCACCCCACTTGTCCTAATCTTGAATTTGCTCAAAGCTGGTCGTAATATCCGCCGTCTTGCCCAGCATGATGCTGGCAGAACAATATTTTTCGTGACTCAACGCCACGGCGCGCTCGATGGCCTTGTCAGGAATTCCTTTGCCTGTGATGACAAAGTGCATGTGGATGCGCACAAAGACCTTGGGGTCATCGGTTGCACGCTCGGAGGTTACTTTCACTTGACAGTCAGTGATGGCATGTCGACCACGCTTGAGAATCAACACCACATCGTAGGCCGTACAACCCACGGTACCTGCCAAAACGGTTTCCATAGGGCGTGGCGCAAGATTACGCCCTCCACCCTCTGGAGCCCCATCCATGGTGATGAGGTGACCGCTGCCTGTTTCAGCCACAAACACCATGCCTGAAGACTTTTGCCAATGTAAGGTGCATTCCATCAAAATCTCCGTAAACCCTGATTTTGGCATTGCCGCCAAAAATGTTGCAGCGCAGCATTTGAGGGGCTACACTGCATGCAGTCTTGGTCATTCCGAGATGCTGGTTGTCTCCTTCACCTCTGCCTGAGGTGAATTCACCCAAGGCAAGTCTGCCTTGGGTTTTTTTTGTAGTGCATCAAAATTTGCCTCGCAACAGCCTATCGTATGCTCGAGTTTTGCGCACATCGGTTGTCATGGCTGCCAAACTCCCTCCCCCCGCTTCAATCTCAGCCTCAGCTGACTTACACCATTACCTCAAAAAAATTCTCACGGCACGCGTTTATGACGTGGCCATTGAGACGGCGCTAGAGCCTGCGCGCAACCTTTCCAAGCGCTTAGGCAATCAGGTGTTGCTTAAACGAGAAGACACGCAACCCGTGTTCAGCTTCAAGCTGCGGGGGGCTTACAACAAGATGATTCATCTCACGCCAGCGCAACTGGCACGAGGGGTCATTTGCGCCTCTGCCGGTAATCACGCCCAGGGTGTGGCATTGAGCGCCAAACGTTTAGGTTGCCGTGCATTGATTGTGATGCCCACCACCACCCCACGCGTCAAAATCGATGCTGTGAAGTCACTTGGAGGCGAAGTTGTTTTGCATGGCGAGAGCTACTCTGACGCTTATGAGCATGCCCTGCACCTCGAACAAGACGCTGGCTTGACTTTTGTTCATCCCTTTGATGACCCCGACGTGATTGCAGGTCAAGGCACCATTGCCATGGAAATTTTGCGCCAGCACCAAGGTGCGCTGGACGCCATTTTTGTCGCAGTTGGAGGCGGCGGTCTGATTGCAGGTGTTGCGACCTACATCAAGGCCATTCGACCCGACATCAAAGTCATAGGGGTACAAACCATCGACTCTGATGCCATGGCGCGCTCAGTGGTTGCCGGAAAACGCATTGAGTTGGCCGAAGTGGGCCTGTTTTCTGATGGCACCGCCGTCAAGAAAGTAGGCGTCGAAACACTGCGCCTGGTCAGGCAATATGTGGATGAATTTATCTTGGTCGACACTGACGCGGTGTGCGCAGCCATCAAAGACGTCTATGAAGACACCCGCAGCATCTTAGAGCCTGCAGGGGCCCTGGGGGTTGCCGCCATCAAGCAGTACGTTGAGTCTCATGCCGTCAAGGGTCAGACTTTCGTGACCATCACCTGTGGCGCGAACATGAACTTTGACCGCCTGCGTTTCGCTTCTGAGCGCGCAGAGCTTGGAGAAGCACGCGAAGCCCTGTTTGCGGTCACGATCCCTGAAGAGAGGGGCAGTTTCAAACGGTTTTGCGAATTGATCGGCCCTCGCTCTGTCACTGAATTCAACTACCGCATCTCAGACAAAAATAAGGCGCATGTGTTTGTAGGCATCGCCACAGCGCACCGTGATGAACCCGCAAAAATCGCCAAACTGCTCACGCGTGGCGGGTTTGCGACACTCGACCTCAGCCACGATGAGTTGGCCTTGACCCACCTGCGCCACATGGTGGGCGGACGCAGCGAATTGGCTCACGAAGAGCGTCTGTACCGGTTTATCTTTCCAGAGCGCCCAGGCGCGCTGGTCAAGTTTTTGTCTAACATGCACCCTGAGTGGAACATCAGCCTGTTTCATTACCGCAACCAAGGCGCAGATTACGGCCGCATTTTGGTCGGTATACAGGTGCCTAAAGCTGACAATAAGATCTTGAAAGCGTTTTTACAAAAGTTAGCCTATCCTTGCGAAGACGAAACTGACAATCCAGCCTACCGCTTGTTTCTTCGTTAGAGGTTTGCATTTTTTGGTAACAACCCGCAGCCCATTCAATGCACCCAAACTCAGCCGCATCTTCGTCAATGCTTGAGCAAGCTTTGCGCGACAAGCTCAGCCAGCGTGCGCAGATCAATGGCGGCATGGGTGAATTAGAAGCGCTGGCTTTGCGAATTGGCTCGATACAAAACACCACCCAACCGCGTTTGCATGATCCTCAGCTGATGTTGTTTGCAGCTGATCATGGCCTGGCTGCAGATGCCCCCCTTGGACAGTTTGCATCATCTACCAGTGATTGCGTGCATCAATTGTTGCGAGGCGAGTTGTTTGTCTCTATTTTTGCCCAAGCTCAAGGCATCCAGTGGTGGGTGACCGATGCAGGGATGCTAGAGCCCTTAGCGTCCCATCCCCGCCTTCTCGCACGCAAGCAAATTCACGGCACACGAGACGCCAGGCTGACCGCCGCCATGACACCCGAACAAGCACAATCCGCCATCCAGGCAGGCATGGAAATTGGCGACGCACTGCATGGCAATGTCGTTGCTTGTGCTTGTATTGGCCAAGGCGCCAATGAGTCAGCTGCGCTGGTCTTGTCTCAGTTAACGGGCACAGACCTGCGCGGGCTTTTGAGGTTGCCCCCCTCAACGGGCCAGGCCAACATCCAAGCACTTTGGGTGACGCAATTGAAGCGGGCGCTTGAGCGGCATCGGGCGGCCAGCGAACCGATGGATGTCTTGGCCGCGCTAGGTGGCGTTGACATGGCCATGCTAGTTGGCCTGATGTTGGTGGGGGCGAGCAAGCGCAACGTAATCGTCGTTGATGGCTTGCCTGCACTCGCGGCGCTGATGATAGCCGCCCGCATCAACCCCAGCTTGACCGACTGTTGCATCTTCAGCCGCAGCCACAATCACCCGAGCATTGACCGTGCCTTGGCCCTGTTCAATTGCACAGCGCTGCTAGAGCTCGGTATGGAATGCCTAGATGGCACCGCAACCTCCCTCATTTGGCCCATGCTGGTCAGCGCCACGGCCTTGCTCAATGACCCTTCAGAATAAGCCACCGAACACCATCCCCCCGGCGCATTGATTATCTTCAAGAGAAAAAAGGCAGTAGCCCCCTACCGCATAGGGGAAGCACTCAACACACCCGTGGCAGGCTCAGGAGGGGCCGGAAGCTCCAACACGGCCAGGGCGTTGCCCTGAGCTGGACCAATCGAAGCTGAACGCTTGCCCACAGACTGCAACACCCATTCGCCGTCAATCTTGCTGCCGACACTGAAATGTTTGGGCGGCTGGCCGTCAATAGCGATGAGGGCAAGGCCCTGGGGGGAGTCTGCAGAGCGGGGCGCCACGACACCCGTCAAATGAAATCGATGGGCCTGGCTAGGGGGCGCAACCTGCGCAAGCTCAGGCTCCACGACAAGAGTGGTGCCCAACAAGCCTGCAAAATCGCCGCCGGCAACCGATAAACCCTGATCGACAGAGGCGTAGGCCGGGGCCGCTTGCGGGGTTATGGCCAATCGCAAAGCCCAGAACACCGCGGCAGCCGCCACCACAGCCCAAATCAAAAATGAAGCGATTCTGAACATCATGAGGCGATTATGATCGAACTACCGCAACATAAACATTCGTAATTACAACCACTTTCAACCTGCTTTACTTCACTCAGGATTTCAGGGACATGATTCAATTAACTGCTCCTTTGTCACACAGCCCAAAGCAATCTCACCGCCACCTGGGGTTTACCTTGATTGAGCTGATGGTTGTGCTGGTCATTATCGGCATGCTGGCTGCCCTGATTGTGCCCAATGTGCTCGACCGCGCGGCTGATGCAAGGGTCACTGCCGCAAAAACTGATGTGAACAATCTCATGCAAGCACTGAAATTGTACAAATTAGACAACCAACGCTTCCCCAGCAGTGAACAGGGGCTCCAAGCCTTGGTGGCCAAACCCAGCACGGGTACCATCCCCCCTAACTGGAAGCCTTATCTCGATAAACTGCCCTCCGACCCCTGGAAAAACCCCTACCAATATGCCAACCCCGGAGTTAAGGGCGACATCGATGTCTACAGCTTGGGCGAGGATGGGGTTGCTGGCGGCGATGGCCGCAATGCTGAAATTGGTTCGTGGCAATGACACGAGCCTCCTGAACATCAAGGGTTCTATATGCAGTCCTGCGACAAGCCTATGCCGCAACGCGGCTTCACCATGATTGAGTTGTTGGTGGTTCTTGCTGTGATCGCGATCGGCGCCTCAGCAGTGAGTTTGGCCTTGCGAGACCCAGCCGCAACCCGACTTGAACGCGAAGCCTCGCGTTTGGTGGCCCTGCTTGATGCGGCACGCACCGAGTCAAGGGCTTCAGGGGTTGCGGTGACATGGGCGCCTATCGCACGAGATCCGAGCATTCCCGAGCACATTGATTTCCGTTTCAATGGGCTGCCACCCTCGAGTGACATGCCCACGCAATGGCTCGAGCCTACTGTCACCGCAGAAGTCTCTGGCGCCAAGGAGCTGATACTGGGGCCTGAGCCCGTGATTGGCCCACAGCGCCTCATTCTTCGGCTTGACAAACAAGCCCTGACAATTCAGACAGACGGCCTGTCAGTGTTTGCCGTGGTGGACACTGACTCCCCCCTGACGCTTGACGCCCGAACCTCAAGATCACCTCAGTAGTTGCCGAAGTAGTCAGTCAAACCAGCCGTTCAATTCAATTGAACCCACCAACTCCCCTTACTGCCCTACGCAGCGCGGTCGAAGTAACACATTTGCCCCATTGAACTCAGATTGAAGCATGGCACACGCCCCCCCCAACTCTCAAGGTTTCACGCTGATCGAGGTATTGGTCGCGCTGGCTATTACTGCGGTGACTTTGGCTGCGGGGATCCAGGTGGCTGGCTCTTTGACCAACAATGCTGTGCGCCTTGAAGAAATCAGCCAAGCCCAATGGTGCGCAACCAACCAGCTAACCTCGCTCAGACTGGCCAGGGTTTACCCCTCAGTGGGCGACAGTGAGTTCGATTGTGAGCAGCTAGGCACGACTTATATGGGCAAGCAAGAAATTCGCCCAACACCCAACCCCAATTTTCGAAGGGTAGAAGCCAAGATCTTTAATCCCCAAGGGCAATTGGTGTTGTCACTGTCCACCGTGCAGCCGCGTTTTTAATCCATGATGTCCAATAACTTTTCTCGCCAACTTAGTGGCTTTACGCTGATTGAGGTTTTGGTGGCAATGACGATCATGTCAATTTTGGCCATCATGGCTTGGCAGGGTGTAGACAGCATCGTACGAACACGTGACTTTAGCCAATCACGGCTCGACCAAACCTTGCTCGTGAACACGGTACTTTCCCAGTGGGAGCAAGACTTGAAGTCTATTCAAGAGACAAGAATTCCTGATAGCCCAGCCATTGACACTTTGCCCCCCTTAAGTTTCGACGGTAATACGCTAAGGCTCATTCGCAAAACCAACCAAGGGCTCCAATGGGTGAACTGGTCGCTACGACCTGGATCGGTGCCGGGGCACAAGAAGCTGCTGCGCTGGACGAGCCCCGCCTCATCCAACTTGTTCGATCTGATCGACACAGGGATGAACAGCTTTCAGTTTGTTGGTACAGAACCAGGCCAATTGCAAACCCTGGCAGGCATCTCCCAGTGGCAGATTTACTTTTTCAGAGGCAATGGATGGAGTAATGCGCAGTCCAGCGGTGATGCCATCTCATCCAACTCAGAGGCTTTGCCAGAAGGCGTGCGACTAGTGATAACGTTTGCACAGGGTAGTGGGCTCAATGGCGCATTAACCAGAGATATCGCACTGGGCCCGACATGGCAATAAGTCGGCCATTGTTTCGGCAGCGCAAGCCGAGTCAACGCAGCAGCACCTCAGGCGCCGCCTTGTTAATGGCCATGATGATCGTGGCATTGATCTCAACAATGACAGCCGCCATGGTTTGGCAACAGTGGCGAGCTGTTCAGGTGGAGGTCGCTGAACGTGCGCGCGCGCAATCTGATTGGCTTTTGATGGCAGCGCTCGACTGGGCGCGACTGATTTTGCGTGAAGATGCGCGCAATGGTGGCCCCGATCACCTGGGTGAGCCTTGGGCAGTGCCCCTGGCCGAAGCCCGACTGTCGACGTTTTTGGCCGCAGACAAAAACAATACCGATGTTGATCTGGAAGCATTTTTGTCAGGCAGCATCTCTGATGCTCAGGCCCGCTACAACCTGCGCAATTTGGTCAACAAAGAGGGTGTCATTGACCCCAAAGAGCTGCGGGTGCTGCAAACCCTGTTTGAGCACATCAATGTGTCGCGAGAGTTGGCGACCCTGATTGCCAAAAGCATCGAAGGCAGCATCCCTACCCCCCCAGCGCCCCCGCCAGACCCCAACAGGCCACCTAACAGTGCCCAGCCAGTAGTTGTCCTCGAAAAGTCGAATTTATCTGTCATGCCGCACTCTTTGCAGCAGCTGATGTGGTTTGGCCTTAAGGCTGAAACGATTCGACGCATCGAACCTTTTGTGGTTTTGCTACCCACCCCAACCAAAGTCAATCTGAACACAGCAAGTCGTGAAGTGCTGGCCGCTTCGGTGGAGGGTCTGGACATAGGCACAGCTGAGAGACTGGTTCAAATACGCCAGAAAACGCCGTTTAAAAACCTGGATGATGTAAAAAACCAGCTGCCTAGCAGTTTGATACTCAACCCTGATCGGGTGGATTTTAAGTCTCAGTTTTTTGAAACACGAGGACGCATACGACTGAAAGACAGAGCCATAGAGCTGCGAACTTTGGTCCGCCGAACAGGCCCAGGGGCTGGGTCTGGAACCAGGGTCGAGCCATTGCACACAGAATTGATTAGCAGCAGTGATTTATCATGAAAACGGGTATTTTCCCGAATTCTAAAAATGTAAGTGATTGATTCAGCAAGCATTTCTCAGTTAAATAAAGCTTAGCAT
Source organism: Burkholderiales bacterium (assembly GCA_031376995.1). Lineage (GTDB taxonomy): Bacteria > Pseudomonadota > Gammaproteobacteria > Burkholderiales > Burkholderiaceae_C > CANHBY01. Next base: position 11,944 of record JANMEO010000160.1, on the reverse strand, counting down.
GCCTACAATCAAGCCTCAACTTTTGCATTAAAACCTGAGTTATGTCTGTATTAGTCATTCAGTTACCACCTCGTCAGAGGCAGCATGCCCGCAGTCAAGGTATTTTGACTGAAGCCGACCTGAGCAATCAGGAATACTCTTACGCCGTTACCCATGATGGCTTTGATCTTGTGTCGCAAGGCCGTTGTGTTGCATCTTTGCTGCCCAAGGCCGACTCTGTTGTGGCAGTTTTGGCTGACGCTGACGTTGGCTGGCATCGCATCACGCTGCCCAAAGCCCCCAAAGCCCGCCTGGCTGCAGCCCTCATAGGTGTTTTGGAAGAGGCGCTGCTCGAAGATGCTGAAAACACCTTGTTGGCAGTTGAACCGCAAGCCACAGCCGGACACCCCACTTGGATCGCGGCGGTGCACTTGCCTTGGTTAACCCATGAGCTTCATAGCCTGGAGCGTGCTCAAGTGTTTGTGGATCGTGTGGTGCCAGCCATCTGGCCTGACGAAGTGCCAAGTGGGCATTTTGCCGAAGAACCTGATCCCGAAGGTCGCTTTGACTCAGACTTAACTTTGAGTTGGTCTCACTCTGGCGGCGTTGCCGTCATGCAGCTGCGAGGCTCGTTGGCACGCTCGTTGGTCCAGCGCCCTGGTCCCCCCGGAACCCGCTGGACCACCACTCCCAGCGCCGCCCTAGAATCTGAAAAGTGGCTAGGGATGCCGATCAATGTCATGTCAGCGCCCTTCAGACTGCTGCAGGCCTCACGAACATTGTGGAATTTGCGCCAGTTCAGTTTGGCACGCAAAAGCAAAGGCCTGAGAGCCGCACGTGATTTGTGGCGCCAATTTCTGGCCCCCCATTGGCGCCCTGTGCGCTTTGGGTTGATCAGCTTGGCACTGTTACAGGTGATGGGGCTGAATCTTTGGGCATGGCGCCAACAGGCTGAGATTAAAGCGCGAAAAGAAGCGCTGACCACCGTTTTGAAAACCACGTTTCCTCAAGTTCGCAGCGTTTTAGATGCCCCGTTGCAAATGCAACGTGAGCTCAGTGCGTTGCAAGTCTTGGCCGGCAAGCCCAGCGAAGATGATTTAGAGCCGTTGCTGCAAGCTGCCGCTGGCGCATGGCCATCTGAGGTTCCACCCGTTGATAATCTTCAATTCAAAAATGGACGCCTAAGCTTGGCGGCTGCCGGTTGGAGCAACAGTCAACTTGAACAGTTTCGCACCACCCTCAACAAAGGCCTACAAATGGAGTCCGCCGAAGGGCGACTCATCCTGAGTCGTACCAGCTTGTCCAACCAGCCTATGGGAGCCAGCCGTTGAATCAAACCTCCCCTCCTGAGAGTGCTGCCAGCCAAGTCATCACAGAGGCGCTCGGTCGTTGGCAAGCCATGGGTTTGCGCGAACGTCGGGCTTTGTCCTTGACCGGCGCCCTGATTTTGGTTTTTTCAGTCTGGGCAATTGCCCTTCAACCAGCGCTCCAAACCCTTGCAAAAGCACCCGCCGAGCTAGACCGGCTTGAAGTGCAGTTGCAAGAAATGTATCGAATGATGGGTGAGAGTCGTGAGTTGCGTGGCATTGCGCCGGTATCAGCTACTCAAGCTATAGCGTCGATGCAATCGGCAACAGATCGGCTGGGCCAACAAGGGCGCGTGACGATTCAAGGTGACCGAATCACACTGACCCTCATAAACGCCAGCCCTGAGGCCCTCAAAGAGTGGTTGCTTGAAGTGCGCAGTGCCGCACGAGCACGCCCGCTGGAAGCCCAGCTCAACCGCTCAATCACAGGTTATTCAGGCACTATTTTATTGGTCATGGGGAGCTCATCATGATTAGCCTGCGCCGGGCTCAGCCTCGCTGGGCGCCTACAGAGTCGGGGCTGGACTGGAAAGACTCAACTCTTGCCGAGCTGGCTTGGGACAAGTCACGCAATGCCGGCCGTCGTTGGGCCATTGCCGGCATTGTGACCGGGGCTTTGTTGGGATTGGTGGCCTTTGCACCCGCCAGTTGGCTCGCGAGCATGGTGGGCTCTTTGAGCCAGCAGCATCTGATACTGTCTGATGCACGCGGAACCATCTGGAACGGCAGCGCAGTGGTTGTATTGACTGGCGGGGCTGGCAGCCGTGACGCCAGCGCCCTGCCTGGTCGCGCTCATTGGACACTGGGATTTCACAGGTCAGGGCTTGAAATCCATGCATCTCAGGCCTGTTGCTTGAATGGCCAAGTAGCCCTACAGATCACGCCTGGCATTGGCCGGGTCAAACTGAACTTGGTGCCGTCAAGCACGGGTTGGATTGGCCAATGGCCCAGTAGCTGGCTTACGGGCTTGGGAACGCCCTGGAACACGCTGCAGCTGCAAGGGTCAATTCGGCTGAGCTCTAGCGGATTAACTCTGGAGTCTGTGCAGGGACGCTGGATCGTTACGGGTCAAGCGCAACTCAATTTGGAGAATATTTCTTCCCGACTTTCAACGTTGCAGCCTTTGGGCAGCTACCAGTTAACCCTTCAGGGTGCAAGCGACTCGGGCGGATCGGCCTTGGCATTGAGCACACTGTCTGGCGCCTTGCAGTTGAGTGGCTCAGGCATGTGGGGCGCCAACGGCATGCGGTTTACCGGAGAGGCCAGCGCTAACGAGCGAGATCAGGCGGCTCTCCAAAACCTGCTCAATATCATCGGGCGGCGCGACGGTGCGCGCTCAGTTATTTCGATCGGATAAGTATGAAAACGCAATCATCCCTCCAATGCCGCCCCAACGCGATCGCCGCAGCGTTGGTGGCCAGCTTACTCTTGGCCACATTGCTCGGCGGCAGCCCGAACGCTTTTTCGCAAAATGGGCCCGCGACCGAAAAAAAGTTCAAGGGCGAACCGGTCACGCTGAACTTCGTGAATGCCGACATCGAGGGCGTCAGCCGTGCCATGGGCGCGATTTTGAAGCAGCAGTTCATCATTGACCCGCGTGTCAGAGGCACCATCACGGTCTATAGCGAACAACCTCTATCGCCTCGAGAGGCTTACCTCAATTATTTGGCAGCCCTGCGTGGCCTGGGCTTTACGGTGGTCGAATCTGGGGGCTTGTACAAAGTGGTGCCTGAAGCTGACGCCAAGCTGCAAACGGACAGCGTTTCGGTGGGAATTGGGGTTTCCAAACGTGGCGATCAAATCATCACGCAGATCTTTACGCTCAACCACGAAAGTGCCAACAATTTGGTCCCCGTGCTTCGGCCACTAATCAGCCCCAACAACACCATTAATGCCAATCCAGGCACTAACTCATTGGTGATCACTGACTATGCCGATAATCTGCAAAGGATTGCCAAAATCATCGCAACCATGGACGTCTCTTCGACCAGTGGCGACGTTGAGGTGATCCCCTTAAAGCACGCCGTGGCCACTGATCTTGCAGCGATGGTACAGAAAATGTCTGACAACCCTGCTGGTCCTGGTTCTCAAGGGGGTGGTGTTTCGGTGCTGGTCGATGCCAGGAGCAACTCCCTGCTGGTAAAGGCGCCCAACTCAGCCCGCTTGGCAAGCACGCGCAGCCTGATTTACAAGCTTGACAAGCCAGCCCAAGGCTCCGGCAGTGGCATGGGCAATATTTGGGTCGTCTACCTCAAGAATGCAGATGCTACCAAGCTGGCTGCGGTGCTGCGTGCAGCATATGCCCCCAGTGGCAGCGGCGGTGGGGGGGGGGGCGGAGGTGGAGGCGGCTCTGGCTTTGAAAGCTCGAGTGCCGCAGCACCAGCCCAGGGTGCGGCAGGCGGCCAAAATCAGGCTAGTGCCCCAGTCAGCAGCTCTGGGAGCCCCTCGACCGGGGGCTTTATTCAAGCGGACCCATCGACCAACTCGTTGGTCATCACGGGGCCTGAGCCCTTGTACCGCCAGCTGCGGGCTGTCATTGACCAACTCGACTCGCGTCGGGCACAGGTCTATATTGAGTCGATGATTGTCAAAGTTGACAGTAAGAAGATCGCTGATGTGGGTTTTCAGTGGCAAGGGCTTTTGGGCAAGAGCGACGGCAACAATGTGGGCGTGGTGGGCGGCACCAATTTTGATGCTGGCGGTGGCAATATTTTGCCCATCTCTGTGGCTGCGGGCACCAAAAACCCTGAAGCACTGAGCCTTGGCAAGGGCCTGAACCTGGGTGTGATCAAGCGTTACAGCGGCGCATACACCCTGGCCGCTCTGGCAAATTTCTTAGAGGTCAATGCCGAGGCTAATGTTTTATCAACGCCAAACTTGGTCGCACTAGACAACGAAGAAGCCAAAATTGTGATCGGGCAAAACATACCGATTATTTCTGGCTTTCAGCAATCATCGTCGGGCATCAATGCCAACCCCCTTCAATCGATTGATCGCAAGGACGTTGGCTTGGTGTTGCGTGTCAAGCCCCAAATTGGCGAGGCTGGGACCGTTCGCATGACCATCTACCAAGAAAACTCATCGGTAGTGGCCAATGGCGCCCAAGGGGTAACCACTGACAAGAGCACGATTGAGACCACGGTTGTGGTTGACGATGGCCAAATCATGGTGTTGGGCGGTTTGCTCAAAGACGAGTACAACGGCGGTGAGTCTAAAGTGCCTGGCTTGGGCAATTTGCCCATTTTGGGCAATTTATTTAAGAGCAACAACCGCACTCGCGGCAAGTCTAACTTGATGGTGTTTTTAAGGCCTGTGGTCATTCGCACCCAAGAAGCCGCCAACGCACTGTCCATGGATCGCTACGACGTGATCCGATCCACACAGCAAGGCAACCAGCCCACCAAGAGCTTTTTAAGCCCAATCAATGATGCACCTGTTTTACCAACGCTCGGCAACGAAAAAAGCGTGACGATCCCTGCTGCAGAACCTTTTGCCGAACCCAATCGCTAAACCACTGAGGCCTTGCATCATGGGCACAAGACACCATCTGCCATACAGCTACGCCAAAGCACACACCCTCTTGCTGGAAAACGATGGCGAACGGATGGTGCTTTGGGCGCCCGAAACAACGCCACTCTCGACGCTGAGTGAAGTCATCCGCCTGTACAACATCGACGTTCTCGAACATGAGCCCTCGAGCACCTTGATCAGTCGCATCGCCGCAGCCTATGCCGACAATGAGTCCAGCGCGGCCATGGTGGTTGGTGAAGTTGAAAACACGGTTGACCTCTCGCGCATGATGCAAGAGCTTCCAGCCATTGAGGATTTGCTAGAAGCCTCAAATGATGCCCCGATCATCCGCATGCTCAATGCCCTGCTCACCCAAGCAGCCAAAGACGGCGCCTCAGACATTCACATTGAACCCTATGAGCGCAGCAGCTCGGTGCGCTTTCGCGTCGATGGCTCGTTGCGCGAGGTGGTGCAACCCAACAAAGCCTTGCATGCGGCCATGATTTCGCGCCTGAAAATCATGGCCGAACTCGATATTTCAGAAAAACGCATGCCCCAGGATGGTCGCATCTCGCTGCGCATTGGCGGTCGGGGGGTGGATGTTCGGGTGTCGACCCTGCCTTCCTCGCATGGTGAGCGGGCGGTGTTGCGACTGCTCGACAAGGGCGAATCCAAATTCACCCTTGAGGGCCTGGGTATGGGCGGCGACACCTTGTCGCGGTTTCAAAAGTTGGTGCAACAACCCCACGGCATTGTTTTAGTCACAGGCCCCACTGGATCGGGCAAGACCACCACTTTATACGCCTCACTGGGGCAAGTGGACGTCAGCACGACCAACGTGCTGACAGTTGAAGACCCCGTCGAGTATGAGCTTGCAGGGATTGGCCAAACCCAGGTCAATGCCAAGATTGAGCTAACCTTTGCCAAGGCGCTGCGCGCAATTTTGCGTCAAGACCCCGATGTGATCATGATCGGAGAAATACGCGATTTTGAAACTGCACAAATTGCCATCCAGGCCTCACTCACAGGCCACTTGGTACTGGCCACCTTGCACACCAATGACGCACCCAGCGCCGTGACACGCCTGACGGACATGGGCGTCGAGCCATTTTTATTGAGCTCGAGTTTGCTAGGTGTTTTGGCCCAGCGCCTGGTGCGCAAGCTGTGCCCCCATTGCAAATCCCAAAACGCTAGCGGCCTGTTTCAACCTGTGGGCTGCAATGAGTGCGGAAAAACAGGTTACAAAGGTCGCACTGGGGTGTATGAGCTGATGACAGCTGATGAAAAGGTGCGCGCGCTGATTCACGCCAAAGCTTCAGAGAGCCAAGTATTGAAAGCTGCCGAGCAAGGCGGCCTTCGATCAATGCGCGACGATGGTGAACGCTTGGTGCGCGAGGGCGTCACATCGCTGGAAGAAGTCTTACGCGTCACCCGCGATTGAGTGCCTACGCGCTGAGCCACTGACGCACCACTAAAGACCCCATGCCCGCCTACAAATTTGAAGCCCTGAATGTTGAAGGCAAGCCCACCACGGGCTTGCTTGAAGCTGACAATGCCAAAGCTGCGCGGGCACAGTTGCGAGCTCAATCTCTGGTGCCGATGTCGGTCATACCGGTCTCCAATGCCCGCACAAGCAGCACCGTTAACTTTTCTCGTCGCGTGTTTGGAAGCACCGGACTGGCGGTCTGGACCCGGCAGCTCGCAGGCTTGGTTGGCAGTGGGCTGCCACTTGAACGAGCGCTGACCGCACTATGCGATGAAGCTGAAGACCCCAAACAGCGTGAGCTGGTGGCGCACCTGCGTGCTGAAGTCAACGCAGGTGCGCCATTTGCACAGGCTTTGTCCAGCGCGCCTAAAGAGTTCGATGAGGTGTACTGCGGTGTAGTGGCCGCAGGCGAACAAAGTGGGGCCTTAGGCTTGGTGCTAGAACGTTTGGCCGATGACCTTGAAGAGAGACAAACGCTCAAAGCCAAGCTGATGGCAGCGTCACTCTATCCAGCTATTGTGTCTTTGATTGCGGTATTGATTGTTGTGTTTCTGGTGACTTATGTGGTCCCTCAGGTGGCCTCAGTGTTCACCAGCTCTAAGCGTGCGCTGCCCATGTTGACGGTGGCCATGTTGGCCATCAGTGCGTTTTTGCGCGAACATGGCTGGATGCTGCTGCTCACTTTGGTTGGGGCTGCCACTGCGTTGTCATACATGTTAAGAAACAATGCATTTCGAATGCGGTTTGATGCCGCCTGGTTGAGACTGCCGCTGGTGGGGCGATTGTCTCGCGGCTATAACGCCGCTCGTTTTGCAGGCACCTTGGCCATGCTCGCAGGCGCGGGTGTCCCCATTTTGAAGGCCGTGCAAGCTGCAGCAGAAACGCTCTCTAACAGGGCCATGCGTGCCGATGCCCTAGACGCCCTGGTTCAAGTGCGTGAAGGGGCTCCGTTGGCGTCTGCATTGGCAGCCAAAAAGCGGTTTCCTGGATTGCTGGCTATGTTTGCTCGTTTGGGCGAGCAAACAGGCAAATTACCCTTGATGCTCGAGCGAGCGGCCAAACAACTGTCTGACGAGGTGCAGCGCCGAGCCATGCAATTGGCCACCCTCTTAGAACCCCTGTTGATTGTGACAATGGGTGTGGTGGTGATGCTGATTGTGTTGGCTGTGCTGTTACCGATTATTCAAATGAACACTTGGGTCAAGTAACTTAGGTTGCCCGTGCGTGGGCCCTGCCACCGGGGGCGCAGCTTTGGGTGAACGCTTGCTTTTTGGGGCAACCGCCCGCAAATATTAGGTGCCAAGCCAAAGCAATTGTTGTGCTGAACACAACACCCACCCGTGTCCCAAGGAAAAGAAGTCTCTTTTGCCCTTTACCGGGAACAAAGTCTGATCAAAATGATACTGATTGGTATCGCTTTGGGAGATGCAAATGAGTCTATCTAACGAGATAGTCACAATGAACCACCACCGTGGCAACATTCCAATCGCTCGGATGCGTGACGTCTACAAAGTTGATGAAGTAGACCGCAAGCTTCACAAGCTGCCCCCCAAAGAGCATGAAGGCCTACGCTCAACTTACGAGCGGATGCTAGAAAAGGGGCCCGAGCGCTTTCAGGTCAAGCCTTCATGCCTGCCAGTGATGGATCATCTCTACGTCGACCTGCCCAATTTTTCAGAGGTACTGGACGATATCCGCCGCCAGCTAGCCCTGTGCGAGGACAACCGAGACGCTCTGGAAATCACCCCCTTGCTGCTGTTGGGCCCCCCGGGTATTGGAAAAACACATTTTGCACGGGCGTTATCGATGCTGCTCGGTACTGGCATGGGTTTCATCTCCATGAGTTCATTGACTGCCGGCTGGGTGCTTTCAGGGGCATCGAGTCAATGGAAAGGTGCCCGACCCGGCAAGGTCTTTGAGACCTTAGTTGAGGGGCAGTATGCCAACCCAGTGATGGTGCTAGACGAAATCGATAAGGCTGGCGGAGAGCATGCCTATGACCCGCTGGGTGCTTTATACAGCTTGCTTGAACACGATACGGCAGGCAGTTTCACCGATGAGTATGCCGAGATCCCAATCGACGCCAGCCAAGTCATCTGGGTAGCCACAGCCAACGATGCCCGCTGCATTCCTGACCCCATTCTCAACCGCATGAATGTATATGAGGTTCAAGCCCCAGATCATGATGCGGCGCGGCAGATTGCACGCAAGCTGTACTACTCAATTCGAGCTGACCATGCTTGGGGAGCTTGGTTTGAGGCAGAGCCACGGGATGAAGTCTTGGGGCGTATGAGCACCCTAGCCCCTCGTGAAATGCGTCGAGCCTGGATGACCGCGTTTGGCAATGCCAAACTAGCCAGCCGAGATCATTTGCTCAATGACGACCTCCCTGACCCACAATCTCGCAAAGCCACGATCGGGTTTATGCCCCCACCCACTGTCTGAATCGAGGGCCTGACTGTGGCTTGATCTCCACCCCCACGTCAGTTGGGCATCCACAATAGGCCCCACATGAATCAGCGCTTGAGTGTTTTGGAGAATCTGCTGTGAAGACGTGGCTGGTAGGGGGGGCCGTTCGAGATCGCTTGATGGGCCTGCCCGTGCATGATCGTGACTGGGTGGTGGTTGGCACCACACCCCAAGACCTGATCCGTCAAGGGTATTTGCCGGTTGGACAAGATTTTCCGGTGTTTCTTCACCCGCAAACCCGTGAAGAGGTAGCTCTGGCGCGCACAGAGCGAAAAACAGCAGCGGGTTACCACGGCTTTGTCTTCCATGCCGCCCCTGATGTCACGCTGGAACAAGACCTGCAGCGCCGCGACTTGAGTATCAATGCCATGGCCGAAGATGAGCATGGCAACGTTGTCGACCCCTATGGCGGCAAAGACGATCTCTCCAACAAAGTGCTGCGCCATGTGTCTGCCGCATTTGCTGAAGACCCTGTTCGCATTTTGCGGCTGGCCCGGTTTGCGGCTCGGTGGCCAGAGTTTAAAGTGGCACCGGAAACCATGGCGTTGATGCAGCACATGGTGCTGTCGGGCGAGGTGGATGCCTTGGTCAGTGAACGGGTTTGGCAAGAGTTGTCTCGTGGGCTGATGGCCGCCCAACCCTCGCGAATGTTTGCAGTGCTGCGAGAGTGCGGTGCGCTGGAGCGTCTATTGCCTGAAGTAGAGCGCTTGTGGGGCATCCCCCAAGACCCTGTCCACCACCCAGAAATTGATACCGGTGTGCATGTCATGAAGGTCTTGGACACGGCAGCAGGGCAACAAGCCCCGCTCACGGTGCGCTTTGCCTGCTTGGTTCATGACCTGGGCAAGGGCGCCACTCCAGTCGCCGACTTACCTCGCCACCCACAGCATGAGGCCCGAGGCCTGCAGTGGGTGCAAGCACTGTGTAAGCGGCTGCGCGCTCCCACAGACTGCACAGCGCTGGGCGAGTTGGTTGCGCGCGAGCACGGCCATGTGCATGACAGTGGCCTGCTGGATGCGCAGGGCCTCTGGGCACTTCTGTTACGTTGCGATGCCTTGCGCCGCCCCGAGCGCTTTAGGCAGATGCTTTGGGCCTGCGAATGCGACTCACGAGGACGCACGGGGTTCGAGACGGTACCCTACCCCGTTCGAGATGCATTGACCCGCGCATTACAAGCAGCACTGGCCGTGAACACAGCCAGTATCGCCCAAGAGGCCCAAAACGCTGGACTTCAAGGGGTGGAAGTTGGGGCCGCCATCGAAGCAGCGCGCGTGCAGGCCATCGCCCTCCAAAATAAACCTCTTTAACAAGGCCCTCTTCAGTTCTGGGGGGGTGTATACCCCTCGGAACTGAAGATGCGGTAGGATTTTTTTCACGCAATAAATCAATTAGGACTTACGCAGGCTGAACTCAGTCTTCAGCAAACCCAACTGCATTCTCTCTTCTATGCTCAAGCTTGAATACCCCTGTCCCATGCCTGCTGTGCCTTATCTTTATTGGAAGTGTTGCACTTCAGTTTAGAGCCTGCTCGGGGTCGACCTGAATAAATTATTAAATTTTCCACCGTATAATATCAAACCTCACCCCATCAGCAAATCTTAGAAAACAACACCACGCACTACAAAAGTCAATCACCAAAAACAACGCACAAGAGTCAGAATATGCAATTCAATTACATATCACAAATAGATATAACAAATAGAAAACCCACTCCTAAACAATCACACCAAGCCCTAGTCTGAAAAATTTCAAAGCAGCCGCGGTTCAAGCAAAAAGTTTGCAAATAATTTCACAAACAATCAAAAACTAAACACACAATCGTTATGTAACGATTTTCTGAAATGAAAATAAGTCACACCCTCACAACGGCGGCATTGCTGTTTGGACAAACAAGCTCAACATTCGTTGTTAATCGCCCAAATCAACTCAAGAATCGCCCCCCTAATAAATCCATTGATTTTGCGCATAGAAAATTATTCGACAACACCATTCATCATCAATTTCGAGATTTAAAGGTACTCTGGGCCCAGCAGGGCTACGAAGCAGATGATTTTGAGAACCATCTAGGTGACGATAAGTCACCCGAAGCCGGGTATGCATTCCTTGATATCGTCTCAGACGATATGAAATCACTACAGAAGAAGCTTGAAAATGGATTGAATCCAGATATCAAATTTTTTCTTGGAAATACAATTTTGCACTTGATTGCCCTCAAAGGCACAAGCCAATCACTGGATGATGACAGGTACAGGAAAATACTTGGTCAGATGGCCAAAAGCGGGGCCAATTTACATGCCACAAATGATGCAGGTTCATCAGTGCTTGAGTTTTTACAAATGACAAACTCAACCGTTTTCGCAGAAAATCTGAAGTACGCACAGGGAGTCAAAATAAAACCTTCTATCAAACGCCTCAGTCTTGATACTCAACTTGCGACATTTTCTTTGCAAAAAAAACCCACCGCCATTGGAAAAAAACTTATCCCAGAATTGATCAAAATGGGCGCCAACCCAAATTTTGTCACCTTTAACGGCAAAACCATATCCGAAAATATCAAACAAAATTGGCCAGAAGCCAGCGCCCAGGCATTTACTAAGATGTTCATTGCGGCCAGATTTAAAAGAGCTGCTAATGGCCAAGAAAAAATCCCAGACAATGGCGTTCTTGCTGACCAGTGGATCAAGGCCTGCTCAGAGTTTAATGAGGAATTTACATAAAGAACCAAAAACCCACAAAATAATATTTTCAATCCATTATTTTCGTCGAGTTTTTAAATAATTTTGGAGTCAATCCCTAACCAGCCTCTCAACTCGATACCCTCGTCCTCTGAGCTCGCTCATAATGTTGTCGACATGGTTTTGGCCGCGCGTTTGGATCACGACATTGATCTGCACGCGGTCAACGGACAGGGCGTTAAATGCCCTTTGATGCTGCACTTCATCAATATTGGCACCCAGTTGACCCAACGCCATTGCCACTTCAGCCAAAGCCCCTGGCACGTCATGCACATCAAAGCGCAGGCGGGCCAAACGCGCTGACTTGACCATGCCACGTTGAATAATCTCGGCCAGAATCAGGGGCTCGATATTGCCGCCGCACAAAACCAATCCAACATGTCGGCCTGCAAAGTGTT
>JANMEO010000150.1:0-16547 GCA_031376995.1 Burkholderiales bacterium | reverse complement strand
AGGCCAAACGAGGCTCTGTATGACATGCTGACAGCACTTGGGATCAACATTGTTAGCTGACTGGCAAATCAAGTTCAGGGTAACCGAACGCCTCTTCCTCGTTTTTAACTGAACCGATTGACTCAAGCGCTGAGGGCGGTTTTTGCTTACCATCTTCAGGTTGAATGGGTATAAGATCAGCGTTTGACTATTTTCGCCTGAAATTATGAGCTTTGAAAAAGTAACTGCTGGAAAAAATGCGCCTGATCACTTTAACGTGATCATCGAAATCCCAATGAATGCAGATCCTATCAAGTATGAGGTAGACAAAGATTCGGGTGTGATGTTTGTTGATCGCTTTATGAGTACAGCCATGCACTATCCCTGCAATTATGGCTATGTCCCGCAAACATTGGCTGATGATGGTGATGCCGTGGACGTGCTGGTGATCACTCCATTTCCTTTGGCGTCGGGCGTTGTCGTGACCTGCCGCTCAATTGGTCTGTTGAACATGGAGGATGAGGCCGGTTTTGATGCCAAAGTCCTGGCAGTTCCTATCGACAAAATTTTACCAATTTATGCAAAGTGGCAATCGCCAGAGGATGTCCATCAATTGCACCTACAGCAAATTCAGCACTTCTTTGAGCATTACAAAGATTTAGAGCCTGGTAAATGGGTGAAGGTGAAGGGTTGGGCAGGTCCGGATGCAGCTCGTGCTGAAATTCTTCAAGGGATCGCGGCATACAAAAAAAACTAGTACCCCGTCAAATTCACTGAGACGGGGTACCAGTGTCGTGTCAAGCCACAAATATCGGTATGTCACTTTCTCTCGACCTGCATCGCCGCCTTACTTATCGTCGCCATAGCCACCGCTATGACTCCTCTTCGCGCCTTGCGCTGCAGGCCGATGGCGGCCTGATCTACCGACATTTGTAGCTTGACACGACTAGTTGTGGGTCTCGAGTGAAGGTTTGAATGGTTGATGCATAAGGAGCTCTTTCACATGGCCGACAATCGACTCACCTTCATGGTTTAAATGTTCTGCAACTGCTTTGGAGAACTGAGGATGTGCCAGCCAGTGCGCTGACCATGTCAGCACGGGCATTAAACCCCGTGCTAATTTATGCTCTCCCTGTGCGCCACCTTCAAACCGCTGGTAGCCGTTCTCGATACACCATGCCAGCGGTTGGTAATAGCAGGCTTCAAAGTGCAGACAGGATACATCGAGGATGCTGCCCCAATACCGGCCAAAGGCAGCGCGCTTTGAGTCATCGATGCCAATCAGTGATGCGGCAATCGGCGCGCCATCGAGGGTGGCAATGAACATGAGCCAGTTATCCGGCATGCGCTGCCTGACCGTCGCAAAAAACTGCGGGGTGAGGTAGGGCGTTGAGCCGTGCTCATGATAGGTCTTGGTATAGCAGTGGTAAAAAAAATCCCAGGCGCTTGAGTCGATATCACTGCCACGCAACACCCGAAAACTGATGCCTTGACTCGCAATGCGGCGTCGCTCTTGAAGAATTTTTTTTCGTTTTTCGCGTTGTAGGCTGTCTAAATAATCAGCAAAGTCGAGATATGGAGTCGGACTTTTGTTGCTCCAGTGGAACTGAACAGTTTGTCGCATTAACCAGCCCGCTTTGCTTGCAGCAGCTTGGTCTTCCTCGTCCATGAACAAAATATGGGCCGATGACAAACCATTTTTCTGGGCCAGGGATTCAATTTCTTTCAGTAGCATACATCGAGCTGCAGGCGCGCCTAGCAAGCGTGGGCCTGTGACTGGGGTAAAGGGCGTTGCGCTCAGCAATTTGGGGTAGTAGCGCAAGCCATTGCCTTCGTAGGCATTGGCCCAGCCCCAGTCAAAAACATATTCTCCAAATGAATGGTTTTTAATGTACAACAGGCAAGCAGCTTCGATAGAGCTGCCTCGATACAGCCCAAGTATCGCCAGCTGCCAGCCTGTTTCAGGGGTGGCGCACCCTGTGTTGAACAGGGCCAACAAGTACGCGTGGCTCATGAAGGGGGTTGCTGATTCACGCGTATGTACAAACGCGTCCCAGGTTTCTGAGGGGATGTCGTTCAGGTTGGTGTGTATCCGAACCCCATACTCGTCGTGGGTTGCAGTCACTTCCTGGTCACTCTGGGCGTTGGTATTGAGGCTTTGAGTCATCAAAAACTTTCCCTTGAAAAGAGTCGACCTGGTTTTTTAATGTCAAGTGGTGATTGGCCTTTGGTGGATGGCTCAAGATTCATTTTGATGTATTTTATTTTTACATGCGGCTTCAACAGCATCGATGAAGAGGCTGGCTACTTTGAAACCGGTTTGGTCGGTGATTTCTTGAAAGCAGGTCGGGCTGGTGACGTTGATTTCAGTTAGGCAGTCTCCAATCACGTCTAAACCTACCAGCAATAAACCACGGGCGTGCAATACCGGGCCTATGCCCTGTGCAATCTCAAAGTCTCTGGCGGTCAGGGGCTGGGCAATGCCTTTACCGCCAACGGCCAAGTTGCCTCGAATTTCATTGCCTTGCGGGACACGCGCCAAGCAATACGGCACAGGCTCCCCCGCAATGAGCAAAATCCGCTTGTCGCCCTCGCTGATTTCGGGCAAGTAACGTTGCACCATCATCGTGGTTTGGCCTTGATGGTTCAGCGTTTCAGTGATGCTCCCAAGGTTCAAGCCGTCGGGGCCAACGCGGAAAATGCCTTTGCCGCCCATGCCGTCCAAGGGTTTGAGAATGATGTCTTGGTGCTCATGATGAAAGCGTTGAACTTCGGTTGGGTCTTTGGTGACCAGGGTTGGGCCGATGAATTCAGAGAAGGCCATGATCGCTAGCTTTTCAGGGTAATTGCGTAGCGCAGCGGGGCTGTTAAAGATGGTTGCCCCCTCATGTTGCGCTTGTTGAAGCAAGTGGGTGGCGTAGAAATACTCGCTGTCAAAGGGGGGGTCTTGGCGCATCAAAACAACGTCAAAGCTGTGAAGGGGGATGGGCTCTGGGCTCCAGGGTTTGGGCTCGAACCATGTCTGGCCTTGCCCCGTGAGAGAAACTTCTCGCACTTTGGCGCAAACGCTGCCTCGGCGTTGCCACAACAGATGCTTGCTTTCGCAGGCCCAAAGCTGGTGTCCGCGCGATGCGGCTTCTCGCATCATGGCGATGCTGGAGTCCTTGCTGGGCTGAAATTTTTCAAGCGGGTCAGCAATGAATAAAAATTTCATGATCGGCTCCTGGGGCGCAGTAACTTCATCTCTGAGGCTTGTGCCTATTTATTCCCCTCGGAACTGAAGTTGCTGTGTCGTCCAAGGGAGTGATGTTGAGGGGTTCAGATCTCAACCTTTGAGCCCAACTCAACCACGCGGTTTGTTGGCAGATTGAGGAAGTCAGCGGCATCGCTGGCGTTGTGGTGCATGTTGGCAAAAAGCTTTTCTCGCCACATGGCCATGCCTGCACCCATGGTGGGAATCACGATGTCACGAGATAAGAAAAAGCTGGTGTCCATTTCTTCCATCTGAATGCCTCGACTTCGTAAAAGTTTGAGTGCCTCAGGGACATCTGGATCATTTTTGAACCCGAAATGCAATGTGACCTGCCAGCAATCATGTCCCAGAGACTCCACCTCGCATCGTTTGTCAAAGCCAATCCATGGACGTTCGTGGTGCTGAACATTGACAAATAAGTTGACTTCGTGGAGTACTTTGTTGTGTTTAAGGTTGTGCAACAGTGCGTTAGGCGTGATGCCAAGATCGCTGACAAGAAATACCGCCGTCCCCTCCACACGGGTGGGAGGGCTAATAAAAACAGCTTCAAGAAATATTTTCAGCTCGATCGCATCAGTGCGCAATTGCTTTCGCATGAGCGAGCGCCCCTCTTTCCAGGTCATCATGAGGGTAAACATCACGATACCGATGATGATGGGAAACCAACCCGCCAGACCAGAGAGTTTGGCGACGTTGGCAGCAAAAAATGATAGGTCTACTAAAAAGAAAAACCCGGTGGCCCCAAAACACAAAGCCCAATGAAGGTTCCAGCGATAGCGGATGACGAAAAAAGTCATGACGGTGGTGATGAGCATGTCAGTCGTCACCGCAATACCGTAAGCGGAAGCCAACTTGCTGCTGGAGCCGAATGCCACCACGGCCACCACAATCAAAAGGTATAAAGCCCAGTTCATGAAAGGCACATAAATTTGCCCTGCCTCATTGATGGAGGTGTGCTCAATCCGCATGCGGGGCAGATATCCCAGCTGAATGGCTTGCTTGCTGACTGAGAACGTGGCGGTAATCAAGGCTTGAGAGGCGATGACTGTGGCGAAGGTGGCAAGCCCAATGACGGGATACAACGCCCAAGTCGGCACCATTTTGTAAAACGGATTGCTGACATTTTCAGGGGCTATCAGTAGCATGGCGCCTTGGCCAAAATAATTGATGACAAGCGCAGGCATTACTAAAATAAACCAAGCAAAACGAATGGGCCGTTTGCCAAAGTGGCCCATGTCAGCGTACAAAGCTTCTGCTCCAGTGACGCATAAAACGACTGACCCTAGGGCAACAAATGTGACGCCGGGGTGTTGAATGGCAAACGACAGGGCGTAGGCGGGGTTGATTGCATACAACACAGCAGGGTGTTGGGCAATGTGTTTCAGGCCTAACATGGAAAGCACGACAAACCACAACACGGTGATCGGGCCAAACCACTTTCCAACGCTGCCTGTCCCATGCTTTTGGAGTAAAAAAAGCAAGGTTAGAACCCCCAGTGTGATCGGAACAACAAAGCTGTGAAGGCCAGGTGCGGCGACTTCCAGTCCTTCGACTGCAGATAAAACTGAGATGGCGGGTGTAATAATGCCGTCGCCGAAAAAGATGGCGGTGCCGAAAACCCCAATGATCAACAATCGGTTGCGTAAATCTGGGCGGTCTTTGACTGCTTGGGAAGCCAGCGCCAGCAGGGCAATAAGACCGCCCTCGCCATTGTTGTCCGCTCGCAAAATGAGAACCACATACTTCAGTGACACCACAATCATCAGTGTCCAAAACATCAGAGATAGCACGCCCATGAGGGTCTCTGGTGACCAAGGGACATGGACAAAAACTTCTTTGAGCGCATAGAGCGGACTGGTGCCAATGTCGCCGTAAACGACACCCACGGCAGCCAAGGTCAGTGCGGCAAAATTTGAGGTTGGGCGTGTTTGATTCAAGATTGGGTCCGGCGCTTCGAGGAGCCTGTGATCAACAACGGGAGGCAGATTCTGCGCTCACCGCCAGGTTTTTGATTGATGTTCGAGCTATTCGGTGGGCCGCCACACCTTGGTGTTGCTAGGTGGCAACATTAGGGGCGTGTTGGGTTGCGGGCTCAAGGAGTAGGGGGCGATTAGGGCGTTGTCAGTTTGACATACCGTTGTTTTTAAGTTATCGCTTACGCATGAAAAAATGAAAATGGCTCACAGCCCTGGAATTGCAATGCGCTTGGCAAGTGATACGCCTCGGAACTGAAGATGCTGTGTCCCTGTGCCGTTTGGACACTGAGTCTGCGGGGTTGCAAAGGCACGGCAATACCAAATGGTATTGCCGTGCCTTTGCGCCTCGTATCCTCACAGCCCAAACCACCCATGAACAAAACATCTTCAGTTCGCAGGGGTATATCTTGAGATTCATGGGGCTTGGCAACCCATGCACGCTGTGAATGAGGCAAATATTGGCACGCTTGGGCGGGGCATGGCGCAGCTCAAGAAGACATTTTGTATTGCACGCATGGGCAAGTCTGCAGACTACTTTGGGGGGCTTGATCGGTGTGGGGTGCCGAGCCCTGACTACAATCTCTTTTTATCTTTGTGCCATGGCAAAAAATTCATCACTGCTTCCCCCTTCCCCTGTGTCCTCATCTTACGAGTTGGCGCTGAACGAGCTGGAGCAACTGGTTGCGGCTGTTGAGGGTGCGCAGATGCCTTTGGATCAGCTTTTGCAGAGTTATCGCCGTGGTGCTGATCTCTTGCAGTTTTGTCGCACGCAACTGGAAGCTGCCGAGCAGCAGGTCAAAGTTTTGGAGGACGGGCAGCTTAGGCCTTGGCTTTCCCCATGAGTGATTTTGATGATTGGATGGGTGCTGAGCTTGATGCGGTCGAATGTGCGTTAAGCCATTGGGTTCCAGCTGACGCTCCTGCAGGGCTGGGGCAGGCTATGCGATATGGCGTTTTGGATGGCGGCAAGCGCTTGCGACCGTTGTTGGTTCTGGCAGCTGCTCATGCTGTGGGCGGCCGTCGCGAGGTGGCTTTGCGCGCAGCGTGTGCGGTTGAATTGATTCATGCGTACTCATTGATTCATGACGACCTGCCTTGCATGGACAATGATGTCTTGCGTCGAGGTAAGCCGACGGTGCATGTTCAATTTGGGCAGGCTCAAGCTATGCTGGCCGGCGACGCCATGCAGGCCCTGGCTTTTGAAGTGCTGACGCCGCATGACGGGGTGCCTGACGGCCTGCAGGCTCGCTGGTGTGGGTTGCTTGCCCGCGCTGCAGGGCATGCAGGCATGGCGGGCGGCCAAGCCATTGATTTGGCCAGCGTCGGGCAGCATTTGAGTGAGGTTCAACTTTGCTTTATGCACCGCCTGAAGACCGGCGCACTGTTGCGCGCCAGTGTCGTGATGGGTGCGCTGTGCTCGCCGATCAAGGGCGATGTGCAAGAAGCCCTCACTCAGTTCGGAGAGGCCTTGGGGTTGGCCTTTCAAGTCGTTGATGACGTTTTGGATGTCACTCAGGCGTCTGAGGTGTTGGGTAAGACTGCTGGCAAAGATGAAAGCGCTAACAAACCCACCTACGTGAGTGTGTTAGGTCTCGATGCGGCTATCACATACTCTTTGACGCTGCGTGATCAAGCTTTGGCGGCCCTTGCACGCAGTGGCCTGCAGTCAACACAATATTTGCAAGCATTAGCTTATAAGGTCGTCCAGAGAGAGAGTTGACTTGATGACCACCACACTTTTGCAATTTATACAAAGCCCAGCTGATTTACGCAAATTGTCGCGCGCTGAACTTGAGCGCTTAGTTGTTGAGTTGCGCGAGTTCGTGCTTCTGAGCGTCTCGCAAACTGGGGGACATTTGTCCAGCAACTTGGGCACTGTTGAGCTGACCATTGCACTTCACTATGTGTTCAATACGCCCCATGATCGCTTGGTTTGGGATGTTGGGCATCAGACTTATGCCCACAAAATTTTGACTGGGCGGCGCGACTTGATGCCTACCTTGCGTCAGTGGGGGGGCATCAGCGGCTTTCCTCGCCGCAGCGAGAGTGAATATGACACATTTGGAACGGCTCACTCGTCGACTTCCATTTCGGCCGCCCTGGGTATGGCCATGGCCGCTAAGCTCAAAGGTGAAGAGCGACGCGCGGTGGCCATCATCGGCGATGGCGCCATGACCGCAGGCATGGCTTTTGAAGCCCTCAATAACGGCGGCGTGGCCCACCCCAGTGGTTTGGCTGACGTGTTGGTGGTTTTGAACGACAACGACATGTCCATCTCACCACCTGTGGGGGGGCTCAATCGCTACCTGGCTCGGCTAATCAGCGGCAAGTTTTATTCTGTTGCTCGCGACACTGCTAAAAGCGTGCTTCGTAACGCCCCACCGTTGTTTGAGTTGGCTAAGCGCTTGGAAGAGCATGCCAAAGGCATGATGGTGCCCGCGACTATTTTTGAAGAGTTTGGATTCAATTACGTTGGCCCCATCGATGGACACGATCTGGATTCGCTGATCCCCACACTTCAAAATTTGCGTTTTGCTAAGGGTCCGCAGTTTTTGCATGTGGTGACCAAGAAAGGCCAGGGTTATAAGCTCGCTGAAGCTGATCCCGTGGCCTATCATGGCCCCGGAAAATTCAATCCGGCAGAAGGGTTGCGCAAGCCTGATAAAACGCCCAAGCTCACCTTCACCCAGGTTTTTGGGCAATGGTTGTGTGACATGGCTGCCGTCGATGAGCGTTTGGTGGGGATCACACCCGCTATGCGTGAGGGCTCTGGCATGGTCGAGTTTGAGCAGCGTTTTCCGCTGCGTTATCACGATGTGGGCATTGCCGAACAGCATGCTGTCACATTTGCTGGCGGCTTGGCTTGCGAAGGGCTCAAGCCTGTGGTTGCCATTTATTCGACATTTTTGCAGCGAGCCTATGACCAATTGATTCATGACGTCGCCATTCAAAATTTGCCTGTGGTGTTTGCACTGGATCGAGCGGGTCTGGTCGGGGCTGATGGTGCAACACATGCGGGCGCTTATGACATTGCATTTTTGCGTTGCATCCCCAATGTCTGCCTGATGACGCCGGCCGACGAGCGTGAATGTCGACAGCTTTTGTGTACAGCCTTTGCGCATGAGGGGCCCACAGTTGTTCGATATCCGCG
Organism: Burkholderiales bacterium; assembly: GCA_031376995.1. GTDB lineage: Bacteria > Pseudomonadota > Gammaproteobacteria > Burkholderiales > Burkholderiaceae_C > CANHBY01. The sequence continues at coordinate 8,188 of JANMEO010000150.1, read as the reverse complement.
CGGCGCTGGGGTTGGGACGGTCCCCGATCCGCATTTGCAGGGCTTGCCTATGGGGTATGGTGAGGTTCGTCGCCGGGGGCAGCGTATAGCGATTTTGGCCTTCGGAACCTTGCTCTATCCAGCCATGGACGCTGCAGTGGGGTTAGGTGCCACCGTTGCCAATATGCGCTTTGTCAAACCGATGGACATGGCGCTGGTGATTGAGTTGGCTCGCTCTCACGAGGCGTTGGTCACGCTCGAGGATGCTGGCGTGATGGGTGGCGCAGGCAGTGCAGTTTTAGAGGTTTTGCAGGGCGCGGGCTTGACCTTGCCTGTGTTGACATTGGGGTTGCCGGATCAATTCATTGAACATGGTGACCCTGTCAAATTAATGAGTCTTTTGGGTCTGGACGCTTTGGGCATCGAACAAACCATCTCGAAATGGTGGGCCTCTCATCCGGTTTTGCAGTCGATACCTGGCGCATAACTTCAGACTCCTGCCGTCCTTCATCTTATGAGCGGTTTTTCAATGAATGCCACCACTTCGCTTGCTACTTCGATTCCTGATACCCAGAGTGAGCCAGACAGCCGACATTTGCTGATTCACAGAGTGGGCATCAAAGATGTGCGGTATCCATTTCAACTGCAGTTGACTTCAGCCAAAGGGCTAGATGAGGTTCAGTCGACCGTCGGTCAGTGGGACTTGGATGTTGTTTTGCCAGCCGAGAAAAAAGGCACACACATGTCTCGCTTTGTGGCTTGGCTCAATGCGCTGCCGGTGCCCTTGAATCATGCGCGCGTTCGCCAGGGGTTGGTTGAGATGTTGAGTTTGCTGGATGCCTTGCAAGGGCGTATTGAGGTGCGGTTTCCATTTTTTTTGCTCAAGCGTGCGCCTGTGTCAGGCGTTGAGAGCTTGTTAGAGTACCAGGGCCGATGGATCGCACAACAGGGTTCTGAGGGTTTACAGTTGTGGGCCGAGGTGATGGTGCCCGTGAAGTCTTTGTGTCCGTGTTCCAAAGAAATTTCGAAGTATGGAGCCCATAACCAACGCTCTCACGTGACCGTGCGGGTTGAGTTGTTGGCCGATCTGGCTTGGCGGCAGTTGGTTCGATTTGCTGAGGATCATGCCTCATGTGAAATCTGGCCGATGCTCAAGCGAGCTGATGAAAAGTGGGTGACTGAGCGGGCCTATGACAACCCGAAATTTGTTGAAGACATGGTGCGTGACGTAGCCTTGGACCTCAATAGGCATGCCAGCATTGGCCGGTTCTGTGTGAGCGTGGAAAACTTTGAATCGATTCATGCGCACTCGGCGTTCGCCCAAATCGAGCGTTGAGTCAAGTGACGTTTTTTTGTTCTGTGTTTTGAGCTTTTGAGCTTTTGAGTTTGCAACAGCCTTCTAACTTCTTTTTTTCTCCTTGATCCCATGCTCAAAAATCAGCGCGTCTCAGGTGTCGTCTCTGGCAGCCAGTTTGATGTCAAATGGCTTTCATGTTTGTTGTTGGGTGTGTTGATGGCTGGAGCGGTCAATGCTGGCGTGATCGACGGCATGGTGACCAAGGTCACTGATGGTGACACCATTTGGGTGCTGCCTGCCACCTGTGATGCAGCCGTTCGTTGTCAGCCAGTTAAGGTACGTATGCTGGGCATCGATGCGCCTGAGAGTTGCCAAGCGTGGGGTGCACAGGCCACCCGCGCTCTGCGAGAGCGTTTGCTTGATCAATCGGTGCGGGTCAGTTACTCACGTTCGGATGTTTACGGCAGAGCCTTGGGCCGGGTCTCTCTGGATGCAGAAGATGTGGGCGCGTGGATGGTGAGTCAAGGACATGCATGGAGCTACCGCGAGCGACGCTACCCCGGCCCCTATGCTCAGGAGCAAGCACAGGCGGCCCAATCGCATCGGGGTTTATTTGGAGACTCTCAAGTGATTGAGCCGCGTGTTTTTCGCAAGAGTCATGGCCCATGCAAAGCCACAGACTCTTCCTGAATTTTTGTACTTGAGGGTGTTTGGTGCTGAAGCTCTGAAACCCTCAAGCCCTCAAGCCCTCTAGCTCTCAAAACATAGATCCGTGTTGAGGACTATTGGCGTCTAACTGCTGTTTTAGGACCATTTGTCGCTCTGACCCACAAACCCTCATGCAAGCTGTGTCCCTCACTTTAAAGTCTCGCTTGTTTCGTGCGGGGAGTTGGTCTTTGTTGGGCCATGCTGCCTCACAACTCATTCGTTTTGTATCTAACGTGCTGCTAGCGCAGTTTTTGCTGCCAGATACATTTGGTTTGATGAGCACCGTGACCGTGATAGCGGTCGGGCTTCACATGTTTTCTGATTTAGGCATTGTGCAAAATGTTGTGCGCCACCCCAATGGCGAAGATCGTCAGTTTCTCAATACCGCCTGGACGTTGCAAATTGTTCGTGGTGTGGTGATCTGGCTTGTGGCCGTGGCGGCTGCGTGCGGGTTGTGGGTGGCCGCTCCGCTGGGTTGGGTGGCGCAAACCTATGCTGACCCTCGAATGCCTTGGGTGATTATTGCAACCGCATTCACCGCGGTTTTGCAGGGCATGGAGTCGACCAAAGCGCTGGTTGAGCGCCGGCATATGCGCTGGAAGCGTTTGACTCAGATTGATTTGTCAAATCAGCTGGTGGGTGTGGTGATCACTGCCACCTTGGCCTGGTGGACGCAATCGATCTGGGCGCTGGTCGTGGGCAACATTTTTGTGGTTTGTTCTAAAACTGTGCTGACTCACTGGGCCATTGAGGGGCCCAACAATCGCTTGTGCTGGGATCGTGACGTTTTGAGAGATTTGGTCAATTTTGGCAAGTGGGTATTCATGTCATCGATCTTGTTTTTCTTGGCAGCCAATGCCGATCGACTGATTTTGCCAGCACTGGTGACGCCGACGATGATGGGGCTTTATGCGATTGCTTTCACCATCATCAGCGCGCCAACGCAAGTTGTGGCCACCTTGGCAGGCAACATTGCCTTGCCAGCGCTGAGTGAGGTGCTCAGGGATCGCCCATATGACTTGCGCAGGGTGACAATTAAGTTTCAGAAGCTTTCAGACTACTTTTTGATGCCGATGGCCGCGATTGTTTTTGTGGCTGGTCCATCGATCATTGGCTTGTTTTACAGTGCCGACTTCCAAGAGGCGGGCACCATTTTGAGTATTTTGGCCATCGGGGGGGTTTCTTATCGTTATGGCGTTGTCGAGCAGTGCTACTTGGTGATGGGGCAGCCTCAAATTTTTACGCTGATCAACATCGTGCGTTTTGTGGGTTCATATGCAGCCATTCCATTTGCTTTTTACCAGGGTGGTTTTCAGGGGGCATTGATGGCCATTGTGCTCATTCAATATGTGGGGTGGCCTGTTGCCTTCTATTTCAAAATAAAGCATCAACTTTTTGATTGGCGTTCAGAGCTCATGGCTATACCCTTGCTGGCCTTGGGTTGTGCGCTTGGGTGGCCGATCAGCCTGGCCTTAGAGAAAATCGCCCCTGTGGTTCATGACGCCATGCCAGCCGCCCGTGCCTTCATCAAGGGTGGTGCATGATGCTGGGGGTGGTGGTGATTGGTCGCAACGAGGGGGAGCGCTTGCGGGTTTGCTTACGTTCGATCTTGGCGGTGCCCCATGTGCTCCCGATGCATGTGGTGTATGTTGACTCAGGTTCGCTGGATGATTCACTGGCATTGGCAGGCTCCATGGGGGTGACGGTTGTGTCGTTGGACATGGGGCAGCCATTTACCGCGGCACGCGCCCGTAACCTGGGTTTTCAGCATTTGCAGCGGCGTGTGCCTGGGTTGCGTTATGTGCAGTTTGTGGATGGCGATTGTGAGCTCGTCTCGACTTGGTTGCCCCAGGCTGTGACTTTTCTGGATGCTCATGGAGAGGTCGTGGTTGTGTGTGGGCGTCGCCGCGAGCGCTTTCCTGAGCGTTCGATTTATAACCAGTTGTGCGACCAAGAGTGGGATACCCCGGTGGGCGAGGCCAAGGCTTGTGGGGGTGATGCCATGATGCGTGCCAGTGCTTTGCAAGGGGTTGGGGGTTATCGCGAAGACCTCATCGCTGGCGAAGAGCCTGAGTTGTGTGTGAGACTGCGCCAAGCCGGAGGTCGAGTTTGGCGCCTGCCTTTGGAGATGACCTTGCATGATGCTGCGATGTTGCGCTGGTCTCAGTGGTGGAGGCGCGGTGTGCGTGCTGGTTATGCTTTTGCCCAAGGGGCTGCCATTCATGGTGCAGCGCCTGAGCATCATTGGGTTCGTGAGAGCCGTCGTGCCTGGTTTTGGGGCCTGGGGCTGCCTTGCGTTGTGCTGACCTTGAGTTTGTGGTCACCTTGGTGGGCAGTTTTGTGGTTCGTTTACCCTTTGCAGGTGGCCCGTTTAACCCGGCTTGGAGTGGGCACTGCCAGGGCTCGTCAGACCCGCGCCCTGTTTCTGGTTGTGGGTAAGTTTGCAGAGGCGGTTGGGCAGCTGAGGTTCATGGCGCTGCGTTTGGCTGGCCGCCAGGCGCGGCTGATTGAATACAAGTAACCTTCGGAGCTAGCAATGACGCTGCATGTGGCTTATCTGGTCAATCAGTATCCCAAAGTAAGCCACAGCTTCATTCGCAGAGAAATTAGGGCGCTTGAGCGTTTAGGGGTGCGTGTGCAGCGCATTGCGCTGCGTGGCTGGGATAGCGAGCTGGTTGACGTTCAAGACCAAAAGGAGCGTGAGCAAACTCAATATGTTTTGCAAAATGGCGTATCAGCGTTGCTGTTGGCCATGCTTGTGTTGCTCATCAGTCGCCCTGCGGCATTCTTGCGTACGTTGAGCTTAACCGCCCGAATGGGGTGGCGGGCGGATCGGCCGCTGCCTGTGCACTGTATTTATTTTGCTGAGGCCTGCCTCATCGTTCGATGGCTTCAAGCCTCCGGCGCCAAGCACCTCCATGCTCACTTTGGAACCAACTCTGCTGAGCTGGCGATGCTGGTGCGTGCCTTGGGTGGGCCCCCCTACAGCTTTACTGTGCATGGCCCTGAAGAGTTTGACAAACCACAGTTTTTAAAGATTGGCGACAAATTGCGCGCTGCGGCTTTTGTGGTCGCGATCAGCTCTTTTGGTCGAAGTCAGCTTTATCGTTGGGTTGAGCGCCGATTTTGGGACAAGGTGCATGTCGTCCACTGCGGCATAGAGGCTGAGTTTTATGGGTCGGAGAACTGCCCTCCACCCTCTGCGTCACGACTGGTTTGTGTCGGCCGTTTATGCGAGCAAAAAGGCCAGTTGTTGTTGATTCAGGCTGCGCACCAACTGGTTCAAGCGGGTGTGCCGCTTGAGTTGGTGCTGGCGGGTGATGGGGAAATGCGTTCAGAGATTGAAGGGCTGATCGATCAGCTTGGCTTGCAATCACAGGTTCGAATCACGGGTTGGATCAGCAGTGAGCAGGTGCGCTTCGAGCTGCTGGGCGCACGCGCCATGGTGCTGCCTAGCTTCGCTGAAGGTTTGCCGGTTGTCATTATGGAGGCCATGGCCCTGCGCCGACCCGTCATCACCACTTTTGTGGCTGGGATCCCAGAGCTGGTCAGGCATGGCATCGAGGGTTGGTTATTTCCGGCAGGTGATGTAGCTGGTTTGGCACGGGCCATGGCAGATTGTTTGAGCACTTGCGCACAGCGAATGACAGAGATGTCTGAGAGCGCGCACCAGCGTGTTTTGGCTCGTCACGACATTGACACCGAGGCGGCCAAACTCAAGGCCTTGTTTGAGGGCGAGGGTCGGCCGTGAGTACTTTAAGCACAAGCTTCATCCTGCTGATGTGGGTGGTTTCTGTCCTGTTGTTGATCCCCTCGGTTGTGTTGGTGTTGCAGGTTGTGAGTGCTTGCTTTACAAAAAAAAGGTTGGCCGGGTCGGCCTCGCCAGTGCTGGAGGGGCTGCTGCCAAGTTTTGCAGTGCTGATGCCTGCACACAATGAGTCGCAAGGCATTGCTCAAGCGATTCAATCGGTGCTGCCGCAGTGCTGTGTGCGGGGGCGGCTAATTGTGGTTGCTGACAACTGTAGTGACGATACAGCCCAAGTGGCACTGGCCAATGGGGCAGAGGTTATTGAGCGCTTTGATACCCACCTGCGAGGAAAAGGTTATGCGCTTGACTTTGGGGTTCGACACTTGGCAGCCATTGAGCCCCCCCCTGATGTGGTGGTGATTGTGGATGCGGATTGTCAATTGGCTCCAGGGGCACTCAAAACCTTGGTTCTGAACTGTGTGGCACATCACCGGCCAATTCAGGCCCTGTATTTGATGCATGCCCCATCTGAAGCCGGGCTTAAGACGCGCATAGCTGAGTTTGCCTGGGTTGTCAAAAACTGGGTTCGACCTTTGGGCTATGCCCGTTGGGGTTGGCCATGCCAGTTAATGGGAACCGGCATGGCCTTTCCCTGGGGACTGATTCAGCAAGCGCCTTTGGCCACGGGCCACCTTGTTGAAGACATGCAACTGGGCCTTGATTTGGCAGCGGCTGGGTTTGCGCCATTGTTTTGCCCCTCTGCGCTGGTGAGCAGCGTTTTTCCATCGCAAGTCTTGGGCATCGAGTCTCAGCGAACGCGTTGGGAGCATGGCCATCTGAGTGTGATTGCTACGCACGCGCCGCGTTTGATAGGCTGTGCCTTGAGGCATCGACGGGGCGCACTGCTGGCCATGGCCCTTGACCTTTGCGTGCCGCCTTTGGCCTCGTTGGTGCTCATGCTGCTGGCTTGGGCTGCTGTGTCAGGGCTTGGGGGATCGGTTTTAGGTCATGCCTTACCTTTTGAGGCGACGGCGCTGGCACTTGGGGGGGTGGGGCTGGCGGTGGTGCTCAGTTGGTACGGCTTTGCACGCCACATTGTTAGCGCGCGTGAGCTGCTTTCTGTGCCAGCCTATGTGTTGGGCAAAGTGCCGCTGTACCTGCGATTTTTGCTGAAAAAGGGGCAGCTCGAGTGGGTTCGCACCAGGCGAGATTCAGGCCAGCCCCCTGAGAAAAAGTGAGCCTGATGAATCGCGCCTTGCACTTGTCTCACTTTGATCGCCAGGTGGTGGCCGTGCTGGGCTTGCCTTTTGATGTTGTCGGTATGCGAGAAGCGGTTGCTGCTTTGCGTGATGCCGCTTTTGGCAAGCAACGTTGCTTTATTTCGACCCCCAATTTGAACTTTCTGATGACTGCCCAAGATAATCCGGCATTCAGAGAGTCAGTGGTTCAAAGCGATCTCAGTCTTGCCGACGGTATGCCGTTGGTGTGGTTGGCACGTGTGCTTCGGTTGCCGATCAAGGAGCGTGTCTCAGGGGCCAGTTTGTTTGAAGAATTGTGTTTGGCCTCACCTTCTTTGGGAGTCTTTTTTTTTGGCGGCCCCCCCAATATTGCGCGGTCTGCAGATCAACGGATCAACCAACAAGCCTACCCTGGGATCGTGAGTCGGGGCTATTTTGACCCCGGCTATGGCTCAGTGGCAGACATGAGCCGTCCTGAAATTTTGGATGTCATCAATCGCAGCCAGGCCGACTTTGTGATCGTTGCGTTGGGTGCCCAAAAAGGGCAAACCTGGATTCAATCCAACCGTCACATCTTGACCGCCCCTTTAATTTGCCATTTGGGCGCGGTGATTAATTTTGCGGCGGGTCGTGTGCTCAGGGCACCTGGCGCTTGGCAGCGGTGGGGCTTGGAGTGGTTGTGGCGTATGAAAGAAGAGCCTGCGTTATGGCGGCGTTACGGACGGGATGGCCTTCAATTTTTGCGTCTGGTCTTGACCCTTGTGCTGCCCCATGCCGTTTTGATTCGCTGGCCAAGTGCAGCCACGCATGTGCCGTGTGCGCTGGTTACTGAGGGCTCGGGTGGCGTGCTGCGGCTTCAAGGGGCTTGGGGCCAAAATCAATTACAGCCATTGCGCCAAGCGCTCAAGGCGGCGTATGGCGCCCAATGCGCCGCGCTCACTTGCAAACCGTTGACCATTGATTTGCAAGCCGTGACGCATGTGGACAGCCACTTCATTGGTTTGATCATGTTGGCGCGCTGCGCCTTCGCCAGTGCATTGAAAGTGCAAGGTGCTGGTCCTCGGGTGGGAAAGATCTTCAAATACCATCTTGCAGGCTATTTGTTATCCCCTGGGCGTTGATATACCCCTCGGAACTGAAGATGCCGGATCGCTGAGTCGTTTTGAAAACGGATCTGCGGCGTTGTAAATGCTCGCGATACCAAAGGGTATCGCTGCG
>JANMEO010000103.1:0-12337 GCA_031376995.1 Burkholderiales bacterium | reverse complement strand
TCTATTTTGATTATTGGGGCGGGTCCCATCATCATTGGGCAAGCCTGTGAATTTGACTACTCGGGCGCCCAGGCCTGCAAGGCCTTGCGTGAAGAGGGCTACCGGGTTATTTTGGTCAACAGCAATCCCGCCACGATCATGACCGATCCACAGATGGCCGATGCCACCTACATCGAGCCTATTACCTGGCAAGTACTTGAAAAAATCATCGCCAAAGAGCGGCCCGACGCGATTCTCCCGACCATGGGTGGTCAGACGGCCTTGAATTGCGGCCTTGATTTGCACAAGCACGGCGTGCTGGCGAAGTATGAAGTTGAGATGATTGGCGCCAATCAACATGCCATCGAAAAGGCCGAAGACCGTCTAAAATTCAAAGACGCCATGACCAAAATCGGTCTAGGTTCAGCGCGCAGTGACATTGCCCACAGCATGGAAGACGCTTGGGCGGTGCAAAAACAGATGGCTCAAGAGACCAACACCATGGGCTTTCCCATGGTTATAAGGCCCAGCTTCACCTTAGGTGGCACGGGTGGGGGTATTGCCTATAACCCCGAAGAGTTTGAAGAGATTTGCAGGCGGGGCCTCGATTTGTCTCCTACCAAAGAGCTTTTGATCGAGGAGTCGCTCATTGGTTGGAAAGAGTTCGAGATGGAGGTTGTTCGCGACTGTGCTGACAATTGCATCATCGTGTGCGCCATCGAAAACCTGGACCCGATGGGCATTCACACGGGTGACTCCATCACGGTGGCGCCAGCTCAAACACTGACCGACAAAGAGTATCAGCTGCTGCGCAATGCCAGCATTGCAATTTTGCGGGAGATCGGCGTTGACACGGGGGGGTCAAACGTTCAGTTTGCCATCAACCCTATAGATGGCCGCATGGTCGTTATTGAGATGAACCCCCGTGTGTCGCGGTCGTCTGCATTGGCTTCCAAGGCCACGGGTTTCCCCATTGCCAAGGTGGCGGCCAAACTGGCCGTGGGCTATACGCTCGATGAGTTGCGCAATGACATCACTGGCGGTGTGACACCCGCTAGCTTTGAGCCCAGCATTGACTACGTAGTGACCAAAATCCCTCGTTTTGCCTTTGAAAAATTTCCGACTGCTGACTCGCACCTGACGACGCAAATGAAGTCTGTGGGTGAGGTGATGGCCATGGGTCGTACCTTCCAAGAAAGCTTTCAAAAAGCCCTTCGTGGTCTTGAAACAGGCATTGATGGCTTGACAGAGCGCTCGACCGATCGTGATGAAATCATTGAAGAAATTGGCGAGGCGGGTCCCGAGCGTATTTTATTTGTGGCTGATGCGTTTCGCATCGGGTTGAGCCTCAAGGAGGTTTACGAAGAAACTGGCATTGACGCTTGGTTTTTGGCTCAAATTGAAGATTTGGTGACTTGCGAACAATCGCTGACAGGGCGGGTATTGAGCAGCTTGTCGACGCAAGAGCTTCGTTTTTTGAAGCAAAAAGGTTTTTCAGACCGCCGCTTGGCTAAACTTTTGGGTGCCGACCAACATGCCGTACGTGCCCTGAGGCATGAGCGTGGGGTGCGTCCGGTCTACAAGCGGGTGGACACCTGCGCCGCCGAGTTTTCAACACCCACCGCCTACATGTACTCCACCTATGAAGAGGAGTGCGAAGCCCAGCCTACAGAGCGCCGCAAGATCATGGTGCTGGGCGGTGGTCCCAACCGCATCGGTCAGGGCATCGAATTTGACTACTGCTGCGTTCACGCGGCTTTGGCTTTGCGTGAGGATGGCTATGAAACCATCATGGTCAACTGCAACCCAGAGACTGTCTCAACCGACTATGACACCTCAGACCGGCTTTATTTTGAGCCTGTCACGCTTGAAGATGTTCTTGAAATCGTTGACAAAGAAAAGCCAAGTGGAGTGATCGTGCAGTACGGAGGCCAGACGCCGCTGAAGTTGGCGCTGGAGTTAGAGCGAGCGGGCGTGCCGATTGTAGGTACATCCCCTGACAACATTGATGCTGCCGAAGACCGTGAGCGTTTTCAGAAATTGCTGCAAACTTTGGGTCTGCAGCAGCCCCCCAATCGCACAGCGCGCACCGAAGATCAAGCCTTGGCACTGGCCCACGAAATTGGTTATCCGTTGGTCGTTCGCCCCAGCTATGTGCTGGGTGGGCGCGGTATGGAAATTGTTCATGGCGACAAAGACCTCGAGCGTTACATGCGTGAGGCTGTGAGAGTGTCAGACAAGTCTCCTGTGTTGCTAGACCGTTTTCTAGATGACGCTATCGAGATCGACGTTGACTGCATCGCTGATGGTACTGAGGGCCCTGAGGGCGTGATGATTGGCGGCATCATGGAGCACGTTGAGCAGGCAGGCATTCATTCAGGCGATTCAGCGTGCTCATTGCCGCCATACTCGCTTTCACCTCAGTTGCAAAACGAGCTCCGACGCCAGACGCGGCTGATGGCTCGAGCGCTGCGAGTCAATGGTCTGATGAACGTTCAGTTTGCCATTCAAGGCGAGGGCGATAAGGCTGTTGTTTACGTGTTGGAGGTCAACCCCCGTGCTTCTCGCACAGTGCCTTTTGTCTCCAAGGCAACCAGTTTGCCGCTGGCCAAGATTGCGGCTCGTTGCATGGTGGGTCAGTCTTTGTCTGCCCAAAAAGGATTAAGGGGTGGCGTTTTGGCAGAGGTGATACCCCCCTATTTCAGCGTCAAAGAAGCGGTTTTTCCATTCAATAAGTTTCCTGGTGTTGATCCTATCCTGGGCCCCGAAATGCGCTCTACGGGCGAGGTGATGGGAACCGGGCGTACCTTTGGCGAGGCCATGCTTAAAAGTCAGCTGGGTGCAGGCTCACGCTTGCCAAGCACTGGCACCGTGTGCATCTCGGTGAAAAACACTGACAAAGCTCGTGCAGTGTCTGTGGCGCGAGATCTTCATGCCCTGGGTTTCGAGCTCCTGGCTACCAAAGGAACCGCTGCAGCGATTGCCCAAGGCGGCGTGCCGGTGAAGGTGGTCAACAAGGTCAAAGATGGTCGACCCCACATTGTTGATATGGTCAAAGCTGGCGACATTCAGTTGGTTTTCACCACCGTTGACGAAACTCGCACAGCCATTGCCGACTCTCGCCACATTAGGCAATGCGCTCTGGCTCATCGAGTGACCTATTACACCAGCATGGCGGGTTGTGAAGCTGCTGTTGAAGGTATGAAGCACCAAGATGATTTGGTGGTCAAATCTTTGCAAGAGCTGCACGCTGAATTGCACTAAACTGCGCCTCCTTCAAGAGCCGCTACCAAAGAGTAGCGGCTTCGTCTCAGATTCAGGAATCTTCTCTATGAGTACCATCCCATTGACCAAACGCGGCGCTGAGTTGCTCAAAGACGAGCTGCACCGGCTTAAAACGGTAGAGCGCCACGCGGTGATCCAAGCCATCTCTGAGGCGCGTGCTCAGGGCGACTTATCTGAAAACGCCGAGTACGAGGCTGCCAAAGACAAGCAAGGCTTTATTGAAGGACGCATTCAAGAAATTGAAAGTAAACTGGCAGTTGCCCAGGTCATCGAGCCTTCTAGGCTCGATGCTGGGGGCCGAGTGGTTTTTGGCGCCACGGTTGACCTAGAAGAAGAATCTGCGGGTACCGAGGTCACCTATCAAATCGTTGGTGACGATGAGGCTGATCTCAAGTTGGGATTGATTTCAATCAGCTCTCCCATTGCCCGTGCCTTGATTGGCAAAGAGGCTGGCGAAATGGCTGAGGTGCAGGCCCCTGGAGGGCTTAAGCGGTATGAAATTTTGGAGGTTCACTACGTTTGAGTCTGTGGGTCTTAAGCGCTCACCCTTGCTGCGCGTGGCAGCAAGCATGGCAGGTGTCTGGCTCGGTTTGCTGGTCTCTTTGACGTTCATTGCGGCACCCGCTGCCTTTGCACTGTTAGACAAGCCTGCGGCCGGTATTTTGGTTGGCCGATTGTTTGCTCAAGAGGCGGCTTTGAGTGCTTTGAGCTCAATGGTCTTTGTCATGATTTTGCGCAGGCTCACTGAGCACGAAGCAAGCCCACGTTCACCTTCGCCGGCGTCAGACACCCGGCTGTGGATGGTGCTGGGCGTGTTGGGATGCACGGTTGTTGGTTATTACGCCATGCAGCCCCTGCTGGTTGCGGCCCGTGTGGGGCAGGGCGCTTTATCGTTTGGGCTTTTGCATGGCATTTCAGTAGCATTTTTTGGGTTAAAAATGCTACTTTTGCTGTTGTTGACGTGGCGTTTATCGTGCTAGTGGCTTGATACGATGCTAGGCGGGCCTTCAATCAACCGCGGTTTTCTTGACGCTGGCGATGCGTTTTCGTGCGCGTTTGAGCTCGCCACCAGCAGCCATGCGCATGTTGCCGACCACCGTGATCTTTTTAACTTGGGGGCGGTGATTGCCGCTTTTGGAAAACTTGACCACCTTGACCACCTTGGGTCCGGGCATGTGATCGTCGCGCTCTATTTTTTCTTTTGGCGGCTGTGGGCGCCAAAGCACCAACAGTTTGCCGATGTGCTGGATGGGTGCTGCATTGAGCTGCTCAGTTAGCGTGGTGAATAATGCCTCACGAGTGGCTCGCTCATCTGAAAACACCCTAACCTTGATCAGGCCGTGGGCATTGAGCGCAGCATTAATTTCTTTGACGACCGCAGGGGTCAGGCCCTCATTGCCAATCATGACAACGGGGGAGAGATGATGCGCTTGAGCGCGTTTGTCCTTGCGCTGGGCAGGAGTGAGTTGGATGGCAGACATGTACGTATTATCGATGCCCTATGAAGATCAAATCAAAAAGTAAAAAAATCAATAAAGCTTGGCTCAATGATCACCTCAATGACCCCTATGTCAAGTTGGCGCAGCGAGAGGGCTACCGGGCGCGTGCAGCGTACAAGCTCAAAGAAATTGATGAGGCCCTGGGTCTGTTGTCTGTGGGGCAAGTGGTGGTTGATTTGGGCGCTGCACCGGGCGCATGGAGCCAATACATCCGTCGACGCTTTGCACCCAAAGAAGCTGGTGTTGGCGGGGCCGCTGTTGGGCAACTTAAAGGCACGCTGATTGCGCTAGACATGATAGATTTTGAGCCCATTGAAGGGGTGCAAGTTATTCAGGGCGACTTTCGTGAAGACCGTGTCATGCAAGCGGTGCACGATGCGCTGGCGGGTCAGGCTGTGAATGTCGTGGTCTCTGACATGGCTCCTAATTTGTCGGGCATCGAGAGCTCTGATGCTGCCCGCATGACACATTTGGTTGAACTGGCTGTCGAATTTTCACTCCAACACTTAACCCTTGATGGTGCATTGGTGTGCAAGGTTTTTCATGGCAGTGGCTACAGCCAATTGGTTAAATTGTTCAAAAACACTTTTCTAGTGGTCAAGCCGATCAAGCCCAAAGCATCACGTGAAAAGTCGGCCGAAACGTTTCTGGTGGGTTTGGGTTTGAAGCCCCAAAAGGCGTTGTGATTGATGACTGGGCATTAAGGCCAGTTTGTGCCTCAAAAGTATAGGGTTCAGAGGGCTTGTGTAAACTAGAATTGTCACTAAATACTGTGACGAGGTCATGACCTTTTTGATAACAAGCCCCAGATCGCGATCTCTGGAGTCGGTGGCTTGAATAGGAGACGCGGTGAATAATCAATGGTTTTCGAAAATTGCAGTTTGGCTGGTGGTTGCGCTGGTGCTGTTCACAGTGTTCAAGCAATTTGACCGTGCTGGCAACTCTGACAAACTCGTTCAATATTCTGAGTTTCTCGACGAGGTGCGTCAAAAACGCATCAAAGAAGTCACCCTTCAAGAGGTGCCCGGTGGCGTCGAGATCACTGCCATTCGCACCGATGACAGCAAGCTGCGTTCTGTGGGCACAAGGTTAGACCCTGGTTTGTCGGGCGATTTGATCCATAACGGGGTCAAGTTTGAGGTCAAAAAACCTGAAGAGCCTTCATTTTTGATGAGTATTTTGCTGTCTTGGGCGCCCATGCTGCTCTTGATCGGCGTTTGGATTTATTTCATGCGCCAGATGCAAGGTGGGGGCAAAGGCGGGGCTTTCAGCTTCGGAAAGTCAAAAGCTCGCATGCTCGATGAGGCCAACAACTCGACCACTTTTGCCGATGTCGCCGGTTGTGATGAGGCCAAAGAAGAGGTGAAAGAGCTGGTTGATTTTTTGAAAGACCCGCAGCGTTTTCAAAAATTGGGAGGCCGAATTCCCCGTGGAGTTTTGCTTGTTGGCCCTCCAGGCACGGGCAAAACCCTGCTGGCCAAGGCCATTGCAGGCGAAGCCAAGGTGCCATTTTTCAGCATCTCTGGGTCTGACTTCGTGGAGATGTTTGTTGGGGTCGGCGCGGCTCGTGTGCGCGACATGTTTGAGCAAGCCAAAAAAAGCGCCCCTTGTATTATTTTTGTTGACGAAATAGATGCCGTCGGGCGGCACCGCGGCGCTGGTTTGGGTGGCGGTAATGATGAACGTGAGCAGACACTCAATCAAATGTTGGTTGAGATGGATGGCTTTGAGACCAACGTGGGTGTGATTGTGATGGCGGCAACCAACCGCCCTGACATCCTTGACCCCGCCTTGCTGCGCCCAGGTCGCTTTGACCGCCAGGTGTATGTCACTTTGCCTGACGTTCGGGGCCGTGAGCAAATTCTTAACGTGCACATGCGAAAAGTGCCTGTAGGTCAAGATGTCAACGCCAACATTTTGGCTCGCGGGACTCCGGGTATGTCTGGCGCTGATTTGGCCAACTTGGTCAATGAGGCTGCATTGATGGCTGCGCGTCGCAGCGCACGCACCGTTGAGATGGTCGATTTTGAAAAGGCCAAAGATAAGATTTTCATGGGTCCTGAGAGGCGTTCAGCTGTGATGGACCCCGAAGAGCTCAAAAATACGGCTTACCATGAGGCAGGTCATGCCCTGATTGGGCGCTTGTTGCCCAAGTCAGACCCTGTCCACAAGGTCACTATCGTTCCTCGTGGGCGGGCTTTGGGCGTCACCTTCACGCTGCCTGAAAAAGATCGCTATGGCTACGACAAGGTGTGGGCCTTGAGCAAGATATCGATGCTCTTTGGCGGGCGTATTGCAGAAGAGGTGTTCATGGACCAGAGAACCACCGGAGCCTCAGATGATTTCAATAAGGCCACGCAATTGGCTCGCGACATGGTCATGCGCTACGGCATGTCAGATGCTTTAGGCCCGATGGTTTACGCTGAAAATGAAGGCGAGGTTTTTCTTGGCCGCTCTGTCACGCGCACCACCAACATCAGTGAAGAGACCATGCAAAAGGTCGATTTGGAAGTTCGGCGAATTTTGGATGAGCAGTATGGCGTCGCTCGCAAGTTGATCGAAGATAACAAAGACAAAATGCATTCGATTGCCAATGCCTTGTTGGAGTGGGAAACCATCGACAGCGAACAATTGGAGGACATCTTGTCGAATAAGCCGCCCCGACCACCCAAAGACTGGACCCCCATGAACAAGCCACCCAGTGGTTCAGCACCTTTGGCATCAGACGGTGCAGCGGCTGCAGCAGCCTGAGAGTCGCCACTTCAGTGGCACGAACTGTCTAAGGGGCTTGTTGATCAAGCCCCTTATTGTTGGGAGGCCTTGTTCTTGATTTGGCATACGACACGTTTTTCTCTTGCTCTCGAGCGGCCTTTGGTGATGGGCATTGTGAACGTGACCCCCGATTCATTTTCTGAGGGCAGGGTTGGTGCTGATGTCAGCGCGGCATTGGCTCATTGCGAAGCCTTGCTGGTCCAGGGGGCTGATATTTTGGACATTGGGGGTGAGTCCAGTCGCCCTGGTGCACAGCCTGTGTCAGAACTCGACGAGTGGGGGCGGGTGGAGCCTGTGCTCGAAGAGGTTTTGAGATGGGGCTGCCCAGTGTCTTTGGACACCGTCAAGCCGGGTGTGATGCGGCGTGCCTTGGATCAAGGTGTGGACATTATCAATGACATCCATGCTTTGCGTACACCGGGTGCTGTCGAGGTGATCACTGCATCGCGCTGTGGTGTTTGCCTGATGCACATGCAAGGACAACCGAAGGACATGCAGGCGGCACCCAGGTATGCTGATGTGCTGACCGATGTCAGTGATTTTTTGCAGGCGCGCGTCAGTGTGTTGAGGTCTGCGGGGGTCGATGCTGAGCGCATTGTGTTAGACCCTGGCATCGGTTTTGGCAAAACGGTTGCGCATAATTTTGAGCTTTTGTCCCATCAAGACAAGCTTCAAGCGCTGGGTTTTCCGGTGCTGGTGGGTTGGTCGCGAAAATCGTCGTTGGGCTTTGTGACTGGGCGGTCAGTGGCCGAGCGTTTGCCAGCCAGTTTGGCAGCAGCTTTGGCGGCAGTTCTCAAAGGGGCCCGCGTGCTGAGAGTGCATGATGTTGCAGCGACGGTTGACGGTTTGAAGGTCTGGCAAGCCGCAGGTTTGGTGGCACAAGCGAGCTGTAGAGGGCCGACGGTTGGCTCTTTTGATCGGCAAGAAAATATGAAAGTTCGACAGGCTTGAGCGCTACAGGCTGGTTGAGGGCCACCTTTGGGGGTGTCCTTGGCTTCGACTTTGCGAAACCCTTCATTTTGATCTTATGAACAGAACTTATTTTGGTACCGATGGCATTCGCGGCACGGTGGGTACAGCGCCCATTACGCCTGACTTTATGCTGCAGTTGGGTCATGCGGTGGGACGTGTACTCAAACAAACCATCTCGCGTCCTGCCGTTTTGATTGGCAAAGACACTCGCATCTCTGGCTACATGATCGAGTCAGCTTTGGAGGCTGGATTTTCTGCGGCTGGCGTGGATGTGGTGTTGACGGGCCCATTGCCAACGCCTGGTGTGGCCTATCTCACCAGGGCTTTGCGTCTGGACCTGGGGGTCGTGATCAGTGCGTCTCATAACCCTTTTGAGGATAACGGCGTTAAATTTTTTTCGGCCAAGGGCCAAAAACTGCCTGACGCATGGGAGGGGAGTGTCGAGGCCGCACTCAATGAGGCGCCGCGTTGGTCTGACGCGTTGCACTTAGGAAGGGCAAGACGGCTTGATGATGCGCAGGGCCGATATGTTGAATTTTGTAAAAGCACATTCGGCGCTGACTTGTCGCTCAAAGGTCTCAAGGTGGTGGTGGATGGCGCTCATGGGGCAGCTTATATGGTGGCCCCTTATGTGTTTCATGAGTTGGGTGCTGAAGTCATTCCGATTCATTGCCAGCCTGATGGCCTCAATATCAACCAAAACTGTGGCGCGACGTCGCCGCAAGCTTTGGTGAAGGCGGTTCGTGAGCATCGCGCAGATTACGGGGTGGCCCTGGATGGCGATGCTGACCGTTTGCAAATGGTCGATGCGCAGGGCCGCTTGTTCAATGGCGATGAGTTGCTTTATGTGATGGCTGCAGATCGCCTGGACCAAGGGCAAAGTGTGCCTGGGGTGGTGGGGACTTTGATGACCAACATGGGCGTCGAGCAAGCATTGCGCATTCTAGGGGTCGATCTGGTTCGAGCTCGAGTGGGTGACCGGTATGTGCTTGAAGAGCTCCTGGCTCGCAAGTGGACCTTGGGCGGAGAAGGGTCGGGGCATTTGCTGGTGCTGGACAAGCACACGACAGGCGATGGCATCGTCAGTGCTTTGCAAGTTTTCCATGCGGTGCGTCGAACTGGGCAGACTTTGGCGCAACTTTTGGCACCTGCCGTATTGTTTCCCCAGGTGCTTTTGAATGTGAAGGTGCGGCCTGATTTTTCATGGTCAGACAGTCAGGTGCTGTCAACGGCACGAGTGCAGATTCTTGAAAATTTGGGAGCAGAGGGTCGATTGTTGATCCGTGCCTCGGGCACTGAGCCGGTGGTGCGGGTGATGGTGGAGGCTCGAGAGCTGTCACAAGCTGAGCATTGTGCAACCCGTTTGGCCGATGTTTTGAGGCAAGAGGCTAGTGTTGTGTCAAGCCACCTCTGTCGGTAGATCACGCCGCGATGCAGGTCGAGGGCAAGTGAGATACTGACATTTGTGGCTTGACACGACACCAGGGGCTGATTCTTCAGTGATGACAGCGGTTCAGCAACTCAGCATCTTCAGTTCCGATGGGTATAGCGTAATCATTGGCAGATGTTCCGGAGTCTGAGCGTCTGTTGCAACAACGGTCATTTTGCATTGTTGGGAGGATGAGCGCCATGGGCCGAGTTTTGGTGGTGGAAGATGAGTCGGCGATTGCCGAGTTGATAGCGATCAACTTGCGTTATGCCGGGCATGAGGTGACGGTGGTGGGTGATGCGCATTCGGCCCAGGCTGAGGTCGACCGTGTTTTGCCAGATTTGGTTGTGCTCGATTGGATGCTTCCTGGGCAACCTGGCGTGACGTTGGCCCGCAGTTGGCGGGCTCAAGCGCGCACTCGTGATTTGCCCATCATCATGCTCACAGCCAGGGCTCAAGAGAGTGACAAAATTGCCGGGTTGGATGCTGGGGCCGATGACTATCTCACCAAACCGTTTTCTCCCAGCGAGTTGATGGCGCGCATTCGGGCTGTGCTTCGGCGCAAAGCGCCCGAGACACTCGATGCCGCCGTCGAGATGGCGGGCTTGTTGCTAGACCCAGCCACCCGGCGCGTCAAGCATGGCGGCGTTGAGGTCAAGCTGGGGCCTACCGAATTTCGATTGATGCATTTTTTGATGACTCACCCTGAGCGCGTTCATACGCGCGCTCAGTTGCTTGACCGCGTTTGGGGAGATCACGTGTTCATTGAAGAGCGCACGGTTGATGTGCATGTGAAGCGCTTGCGAGAGGCACTAGACCCCGTGGGCTGTGCCAAGTTGATCGAGACCGTGCGTGGGGTCGGCTACCGGCTGACATGGACGCCGCAGGGGATCTCGTGATGGATCGCCTGTGAGTCTGATTTTTCGTGGCATTTTTTACAGCAGCTTGACGTGTTTGTTGGGCGGCTTGGTGGGTTCAGTCGTGGGTGCATGGTGGCACCTGCCGACGCTGGGCCCTGTGGTGGGCTCATTTTTGGCGGTGGCATTTTATGCCGCATGGCAGGCGCTGCGAGCTCAGCGTTTTTGGCATTGGCTGCGAGACACCTCCCAACCTTCACCCCGCCACAGCGGCTTGTGGGGTGAAGTGGGTTATCGGGTGGAGCGCTCTGTTCGAGGTCTGGAGCGAGTGATCGTGCAAGAAAAGCTGCAGCGGGCTCAGTTTTTGTCAGGCATCGAGGCCTCACCCAACGGTGTGATGTTGCTAGACCGGTATCATCAAATCGAGTGGTGCAACTTGGCATCGGCCTCACATTTTGGTTTGCAGCGGGACATTGACCGACGGCAAAGCGTCACTAACCTCATACGCTCGCCAGTTTTTGTGGCTTACTTGCAAAGCGAAAAATTTGAGGCACCGGTCTATCTGGGTGAGCCTGGTTCACGCCAGCGCTTGATGGTGTTGGTGCGATGTTATGGCGAGGGCATGAAATTGGTGCTGTCTCAAGACGTGACTGAGCGTGACCGCATGGACGCCATGCGTCGAGATTTTGTGGCCAATGTTTCGCATGAAATTCGAACCCCTTTGACGGTGCTCTCTGGCTTCATTGAAACACTGACTGACATCCCCTTGACTGAGAAAGACCGGCGCCATGTGATTGAGTTGATGGCCCAGCAAACCGTGCGCATGCAGGGCTTGGTCTCTGATTTGCTGGCCCTGGCGCAACTCGAGGGTAGCCCGCCGCCACCGCCTGGGGACTGGGTCAGTAGCGCTGCGCTGATGCGGCATGGCCAAGCCGATGCGCTTGCACTATCAGCCGGTCGGCATACGTTGAGTTTCACGGGCGAGTGCGACTTTGAGCTGGCAGGCTCTGAATCAGAACTTCACAGCGCCTTGACCAACCTCGTGAGCAATGCGGTACGTTACACCGCACCGGGGGGACGCATTGAGATTCGGTTCAGGTGCCGCAGCGACGGCTCAGCCGAGCTGGGGGTTCAAGACTCTGGGCTGGGGATTGAGAAGGATCACATCCCTCGTTTAACCGAGCGTTTTTACAGAGTAGACGGCAGTCGCTCGCGCGAAACAGGCGGTACGGGTTTGGGCTTGTCGATTGTTAAGCACGTGGTGCAACGCCACAATGGAGAACTCGAGATTGTCAGCGAGCCTGGGCAGGGGTCTACTTTTTGCTTGGTGTTTCCGGCGATGCGAGTGCGTCGCACGCCAACTTCAGTGCAGCAGGCTGCGTCGGATGCCTTGTCAGATCATCCTATACCCCTCGGAACTGAAGATGCCGGATCGCTGAGCCGTTTTGAAAACGGATCTGCGGCGTTGTAAATGCTCGCGATACCAAATGGTATCGCTGTGCTTTACGCCTTGCATCTCCATTCTCAAAACGACCCATCGACCC
>JANMEO010000102.1:0-5505 GCA_031376995.1 Burkholderiales bacterium | reverse complement strand
TTGCCAAGGCCACCAGCCTTGGCTGCGGCTCGCGCCTTGCACTGGACCCCCATGGCAAGCGAGAAATAGCCAAGTTATTCCGGGCCAGATCCTAAGCGTCAACGCGAGTTGCTTGACATCAGCTTATCGGTATAAGCGATGGCCAAAGCGGAAAATAAAAAAGCAATGTGAATGGCAGTTTGCCACAGTAGCACCTTCTCGCTGTAGTTTTCAGCATTGATGAACGTTTTGAGCAGATGAATAGAGCTGATACCGATGATGGCCGTGGCCAACTTGACTTTCAGCACTGAGGCATTCACGTGACTCAACCACTCTGGCTGATCCGGGTGGCTGTTTAAATTCATGCGCGACACGAAGGTCTCGTACCCCCCCACAATCACCATGATTAACAAATTGGAGATCATCACGACATCAATCAGGGCCAAGACAACCAGCATGATGATGGTTTCGTTCAGCGCCTTGACTTCTACATTGCTTTTGTAGCCGATGCTCGATACCAATTGGGCCAGCGAATGGTTGTCACCCATGGCGGCATGGATCAAGTGCACCAATTCGAGCCAGAAATGAAAAACGTACACACCTTGAGCCAAAATGAGCCCCAAATACAAAGGCAGCTGCAGCCAGCGACTCGCGAATATCAATCGGGGTAGCGGCGCAAGAGGTTTTTTTTCTAAGGGGGCCATGATGTCCGGCAGTCAAGAATAATAGGCGAATTGTAGGCGGGGGGCTTGCAAGCTGCCCTTCTGATCTCTCATTCTGAGAGCGATTATTTGATGTTTGGCTTTGTGCAGGGCTTGGCTGCATGGCATACCGGTCCACCTTCAATGAACAAAACCACTGCTTTTTTCAAACCTCCTGCAGCCCTCGTTGCTCGCGCACGGATCCCCAGCGTAGCCGTTTATGAGGCCCATTGCGCTGCGGCAAAAGCCGATTACGAAGGCTTTTGGATGGACCATGCTCGGCGGCTGTTGGATTGGCATCTGCCCTTCACCTGCGGCCTCAATGCAGATTCGCCGCCGTTTTTTAAGTGGTTTGAAGACGGGCTGTTGAATGCCTCTTACAACTGCCTCGACCGCCACGTGCAGTCGGGGCAGGGCGACAAATTGGCTTTGATTTTTGAGGCTGACGATGGCCAGGTGACCCGCCTGACCTACAGCGCGCTGCTTGCACGCACTTGTCAATTGGCGCAGGCTCTGCGAGCTGAAGGCGTGCAGCCTGGCGATCGAGTGCTGATTTACATGCCCATGAGCATCGAGGGGGTGGTTGCCATGCAGGCCTGCGCTCGCATCGGCGCTGTGCACTCGGTTGTCTTCGGGGGTTTTTCGGCCCAGAGCCTGCGTGAGCGCATTGAAGATGCCGGTGCCGTGCTGGTGCTTACCGCCGATGAGCAATGCCGCGGTGGCAAGCGCTTGCCACTCAAAACTCTGGTTGACGAGGCTTTGAGCCTGGGGCGGGGCGCGAGCGTGCGTCGGGTGCTGGTGTATCGCCGCACTGGCGCCAAAGTGCCGATGCAAGTGCAGCGTGATCGGTGGCTGCACGAGGCCGTGTCAGTGCAGCCCATCGAGTGTGAGCCTGAATGGGTGCAGGCAGAGCATCCCCTGTTTTTGCTCTACACCTCAGGGTCAACAGGTCGGCCCAAGGGGGTACAACACGCGACGGCTGGTTATTTGCTCCATGCAGCGCTGACTTGCCTGTGGACCTTTGACCTCAAGGCTGACGATATATTTTGGTGCACGGCTGACATCGGTTGGATCACCGGCCACACTTATGTGGCTTATGGGCCGCTGGCCTTGGGGGCCACACAAGTCATTTTTGAAGGGGTTCCCACGTTTCCTGATGCGGCACGTTTTTGGCGCATGATCGAGCGGCACCGTGTCAGCATTTTTTATACTGCGCCTACGGCTATACGTGCGCTCATCAAAGCCTGTGATAACGACCCTTCATCCCATCCTCGCCAGTTCGACCTCACGAGTTTGCGTATTTTGGGTTCGGTGGGCGAGCCCATTAATCCAGCCGCTTGGCTGTGGTACCACGAGCAAGTGGGTGGGGGACGTTGCCCCGTGCTAGACACTTTTTGGCAAACCGAAACTGGGGGACATGTTATCGCTCCAATGCCTGGGGCTACGCCGCTGGTTCCAGGCTCATGCACCTTGCCATTTCCGGGCATCATGGCGGCTGTGGTTGACGAACACGGTGACGAGTTGCCTTGGGGTCAGCCGGGTTATTTGGTGATTCAAAGGCCCTGGCCCAGCATGGTTCGCGGTCTCTATGGCGATCCTGAGCGCTTCAAAAGCTGTTATTTTCCAGAAGAGTTTCAGCGCCCTGGACAGAGCTGTTACCTGGCAGGCGACGGCGCAGTTCGCGATTCGGATACGGGGTACTTCACGGTCACCGGCCGTTTAGACGATGTGTTGAACGTCAGCGGCCATCGCTTGGGCACCATGGAAATTGAATCCGCCTTGGTTGCACAAACTGAGCTCGTGGCTGAAGCGGCAGTGGTTGGCATCCCCGATCCTGTCACAGGCGAGGCGGTATGTGCTTTTGTTGTTTTGAAGCGGCCATTGCCAGAAGGGCCCGATGCGCACCAGCAAACCATGGCCTTGGCGCAGACCCTTCGCGACTGGGTCAGTCACCAAATCGGGCCGATTGCCAAGCCTCGTGACATCCGCTTTGCCTCTAATTTGCCCAAAACTCGTTCTGGAAAAATCATGCGGCGTTTGCTGCGTACCGTTGCCCGAGGTGAGCCCATCACACAAGACACCAGCACGCTCGAAAACCCGGCAATTCTTGATCAACTGGGTCAAGCCTTCTGAGCTTGGCCTCGCATGACTTACTTCAGACTCAAAATCCAGGCCAGCAATTGGCGACCTTCAGCATCGCTGAGTTGCGGGTTGGCGGGCATCGTCATCACCCCCCACACGCCTGTTCCACCTTTCATGATTTTAGGCAGCAGGTTGTTGACCGCTTCTTTTTGCCCTGCATATTTTTGAGCCACTTCATTGAACGAGGGGGCAGGAAAGCCTGTTCGTTTTTCAACGCCATGGCAAGACAAACAAACTTTCTTTTGAGCCAATTCAGGGCTGGCCAAGGCCGAAGTGGCACCGGCTGTCACGAGCAGGCTTAACAAGGGTAAACCTAAATGTTTCATAGCGGCTTTTGAGATTGAGGAAAATTTACGGGCTGAGGCCTTGTGGTGGCGGTACATTCCAGGGTGTCATGGGGCATGGCTTGCCGTTGTCGGATGGCGCATCACAAGGAGATGGCAATGTGGTTTTTGGGTTTGGGCCTTTTACAGATTTTGCTCCATTTGGCAGGCTTTGGGTACATGGCCGAATGGAATTGGAATATCACCGGTGACTTGTGGAAATTCGCCTGGCCTTTCGTGTGCGCCGTGGTGTGGTGGACTTGGGCTGACGAATCCGGTTACAACAAGCGCCTTGAGACCGAGGCCATCGAGCAACGTAAAGCAGACCGCCGGATAAGAAACTTAGAACAGCTTGGACTGCATTTCGGTGGTCGGCGTAAAAAGCGCTGATTAACCCTTGGATGCGCCTGATTTGCTTTGAAGGGCCAACCTGGCGTATTACTTTCGGCGCAGATCGGCCCTCTTTGGACTCGATGGGAATATACCCACAATCCCTTTTTAGTTGTCGAACTTGTCCAGTACGGCCCCAGAGCTGGCGCTTGAGGCGTTGTGGGCAAACTTCGCCAATACACCCCGGGTGTAGCGTGCCTGAGGCGGGGTCCAGGCGGCGCGGCGGCGAGCCAGCTCGTCAGCGTCTACATGCAGCTCCAAACTCAAAGTAGGGGCATCAATGGTGATGAGGTCCCCTTCAGCCACCAGTGCAATGGCCCCACCTTCACTGGCTTCTGGCGCCACATGACCCACCACCATGCCCCAGGTGCCGCCCGAGAAACGACCATCGGTGACCAAGCCCACAGATTCGCCCAAGCCTTGACCAATCAACGCGCTGGTAGGGGCCAGCATTTCGGGCATGCCCGGGCCGCCCTTGGGGCCCATGTAACGCAGTACCACCACATCTCCAGCCTTGATTTGGCGTGCCATGATGGCCGCCAACGTCGATTGCTCATCGTTAAAGACCCTCGCAGGGCCGGTCATTGACGGGTTCTTTAACCCGGTGATCTTGGCCACACAACCCTCGGGGGCCAAATTGCCCCTCAAAATGGCCAAGTGCCCCTGCGCATAAACCGCATTTTGGATGGTGCGAATGACGTGCTGGTCAGGGCTCGGCGAGTCGGGAATGTCTGCCAGGTTTTCTGCCACGGTTTTGCCCGTGATGGTGATGCAGTCCCCATGCAGCAAACCTGCATTGAGCAAAATCTTCATGATTTGCGGAATGCCGCCTGCGCGGTGCAGGTCAACTGCCAAAAAATTGCCAGAAGGCTTCAAGTCACACAGCACGGGCACCTTCTGGCGAATGCGCTCAAAGTCATCAATGTGCCAATCTACGCTGGCAGCGTGTGCGATGGCCAAGAAATGAAGCACAGCGTTGGTCGATCCACCGATGGCCATGATCACGGCCACCGCATTCTCAATCGACTTGCGTGTGACGATGTCGCTGGGTCTCAGATTGGCCTTGACGGCATTGAACAACACCTTCGCCGCTTCGGTGGCGCTTTGAACGATCTCATCGTGCGGATTGGCCAGGGTGCTTGAGTAGGGCAAACTCATCCCAAGGGCTTCAAACGACGAGCTCATGGTGTTCGCGGTGTACATGCCGCCGCACGAGCCTGTGCCCGGAATGGCGCGTTTTTCAATCTGAAGAAAATCTTCTTCGCTCATGCTCCCCGCACTGAACTCTCCCACAGCTTCAAAGACGCTGACAATATTGAGATCTTTGCCCTTAAAGTGGCCAGGCAAAATGGTGCCCCCATACACATAAATGGCTGGCACATTGGCGCGCAACATCCCCATCATGCCGCCTGGCATGTTTTTGTCGCAGCCCCCGACCACCAAGACGCCATCCAACCATTGGCCACCCACACAGGTCTCGATGCAATCAGCAATCACTTCTCGTGACACGAGGCTGTACTTCATCCCCTCAGTCCCCATGGCCATGCCATCTGAAATGGTGGGGGTGCCAAAAATTTGGGCGTTGCCGCCTGCGGCTTCAATACCCGCCACTGCGGCATCCGCCAGTTTTTGCAGGCCTGCATTGCAGGGGGTGATCGTCGAGTGACCATTGGCCACCCCAATCATGGGTTTTTTAAAATCGGCCGCTTCGTAGCCCAGGCCATAGTACATCGAGCGATTGGGCGCGCGGGCGATACCTTCAGTGATATTTTTAGAACGGCGATTGATGCTCATGAGTCCTCGTCAAATGATACCTTTGCTGCCCAGGACTATACCCCTCGGAACTGAAGATGCCGGATCGCTGAGCCGTTTTGAAAACGGATCTGCAGCGTTGTAAATGCTCGCGATACCAAATGGTATCGCTGTGCTTTACGCCTTGCATCTCCATTCTCAAAACGACCCATCGACCC